>NZ_JACFRE010000003.1:0-294209 GCF_016101085.1 Gilliamella sp. W8123 | reverse complement strand
CGAAAAAACTAAACTTCGTTGGCTAAAACGAGACGAATTTAAATTAAACGTTGGGCAGGTTTGGTGTTTGGTGTTTGGTGTTTTACATTATAACACATTTTGACATCCTTTGTCAAGTAATACTATGTTTTATTTCACTTTTTTTAGCTTGACTGACTAAATAACCACCGAATATTGCGGTTAAAATAATCTATAAAGTATAGTGCTTGAAAAAAATCTACGCAACTGTATTTAAAGGTTTAATTGTTAAATTTTGTAAATATTATTAGAGCGTTAAGTCTTTAAACACAGTGTTAACCCTATAAAAAAACACCGCCCTACCACTTCATCTACAATTCGATAAGTCTACTATTCTATAGTTGCTGAGCTAGCTATGTCATTTTGTCCTTCACTCTCAGCTTAAAGACTAAGATGAAACGCAAACCGCTGGTAGTTTATTATTGCTTGAAGTTTGATAGATATTTTCAAATTTCGAGTCAATATAGTGATCATAACTGTCGTTTGAAGTTTCATCGTTCCAGTTACTACGACCAAACAAGTTAGCACCAGCATAATAACTCATTTCCCCCCACGTTGAAAAAAATGCAGGTGCAAATAATTAAGTTGTGTCGTATTTTTATCAGCCACGTCAATTAGCGCCTTTTTAAGGCGCTAATAAATTTATTCATCTTTAATTATTATCTTATCCCCTACGGCGCAAATTGCACCAACATAGGGATATATCTTACTAAGACGACTGATTGTACCAGTACTAACGGTCGCGGCGTACTGGGTGGTGCTTTCGCTCGTCTCTTTGCCTTCCGCATCAGTTGGAACCGGTTCACTTGACCAATAGGGTTTAGCATATATGAAATTAGCATTAGAGTATCGGTCCAGAGAACCCCACTCAGCAACGAGTCCAGCACCAATTCGTCGTGAATAACCAGTACCATTTGATGGATAATCATTTTTAGGGCAGTAATCTTTCGAGCTAGAACACCTTGCGTTAGTTAATTCTCTAAGGTGTGCAAGGCGATAACCTAAACCTAGACCTAGATTAAGACACCATGATCCCTGTATGGAAGCTACCGCTGATTTATTACCTCGGTTGACAAACCACTGCTTTAACACAAAACCATACTTCAACACGATATCATTATTGTGACTATCTTTACCTTTACCCACCAACTCAAATGTCTGAGGCAATGATGGAGCAATTATCTTCTCACCGGCCCAACCCGGATTATCTACACGCCATTGCTGCGGTGTAGCCACGGGACCATTTAAGGTGACTCGGACAAGACTAGGGTCTGAGCTATTTAAATAGGTCATAGTCGCTTTAATATCGCCCTTAGGAGAAACAGGATCCCAAGTTAATTGCGTATCAATACTACCTAACACTAAATCAAAATATAAACCATCTGCGCCAGTAGTAGGAAAATTCAAACCATAAGATGACGGTTCGGATGACTGAACAAGAAAACCCAAACCTGGGTCCCACATAGAAAAAGGACCAGCACGTTCGCCGTTATATTCTAACAGAGGTCTGGCAGAGCAAATATCCGCTGTTGGCTGTGGTTTAATATAATAAGTCACATTACTTGCTGTAAAATGAGTACTTTTAGGAATACCATAACGAGTGGATAAGATAACATCATCAGTTCTTAATATCACTCGATAAGGTGCCTTACAAACGGTCGGCACATTGTCACGAGTGACCGGACGGTCATATTTATCAAGGATAGATAAATGCAACTGCCCTGTGACGGTAAAATCATCATCGCCATCATCATCATTCCAATAGTTATAAGGCGTACCGATAAGGGTACTCAATGGTATGGCATTAACATTAGTTGGCACTAACATATCAATATCGGCAAAGCTCTGACCGGCAACTGGCAGTAAAATAGCATGTGATGAATTTGAGTTATTACTTTCCGGTGTTAATGTCGTACCATCAGAGAAGGATATCTTCATCAGCTCGTCTAAGTCTATCGCGCGTGTTTGACCACCATCAAAAGTTAAATAAGGGCCATTACCGTGAATAACATTTGTAGTATAAGCGGTCAGCGCTTGACTATTAAATGAAAATGGTAGAAAGATAATAGGCAGTAAAGTTAAAAAAATCGACCAAGATAAAAACAATCTTGATAACAATTTAAGGGATTGCTGAAAAAATAAACTACACGAAAAAACCAAACTTCGTTGGCTAAAACGAGGCGAATTTAAATTAAAAGTTGGGCAGGTTTGGTGTTTGGTGTTTGGTGTTGTAAATTATAACACATTTTGACATCCCTTGTCAAGTAATACACTGTTTTATTTCACTTTATTTCAGCTTGACTGACTAAATTATCACCGAATATTGCGGTTAAAATCATCTATAGAGTATAGTGCTTGAAAAAAATCTATGCAACTACATTTAATGATTTAATTGTTAAATTTTGTAAATATTATTAGGAAGTTAAGTCTTTAAAACACAGTATTAACCGTTTAAAAACGCCATTCAGCAATTTTTTTGCTATTAAAAATAACTTTCTTAAATATTCTTTCACTTATTTTGTTTTTTAATTCTAAAAGCTTTTTGAATATTCAATAGTTAATTGTTAGACTATCTAGCATAATCTGATTAAATATAATCATAAAATTGATTATAGATTTAATTTTTGTGTAAATTTAATTCAATAGGCAATTAAACATGGATAAATTGTTACAATATGGTCGAGAACTTCTTGAACTTGAACTTCACGAAGCACAAAAGTTACCCGCCCGACTTGGTAAAGACTTTATTAAGGCTTGTCAATTCATCTTGTCCACCAAGGGAAAAGTTGTCGTGTCAGGTATTGGTAAATCAGGACATATTGGAAAAAAAATCGCCGCTTCATTAGCTAGTACAGGTAGTCCAGCTTTTTTTATGCATCCCTCTGAAGCGCTACACGGTGATTTAGGCATGGTAACCGAAAACGATGTAGTAATTTTGATCTCTTATTCTGGTCGAGCAAAGGAGTTTCAATTTATATTACCAATCCTTGCAGCCATGAATATTCCGGTTATCGCTATTACTGGTGGACTTGATTCGCCACTTGCGACAGCAGCACAAGCAGTATTAGACATTTCAATTGAAAAAGAAGCTTGCCCAATGGGACTAGCACCAACATCAAGTTCAACTAATACATTATTAATGGGTGATGCATTGGCTATTGCCGTTATGCGAGCTCGTGGTTTTAAAGAAGAAGATTTTGCTCGTTCACATCCTGCTGGTAGTCTAGGAGCTAAATTGTTAAATCACGTAAAAGATATTATGCGAAAAGGAGATTTAATTCCTAAAGTTTCACAATCAGCAACGGTACTCGATGCGATGTTAGAATTAAGTCGAACCGGTGTAGGGTTAGTGGCAATATGCCAAGATGATAATAAAATTGTTGGCGTTTTTACTGATGGGGATTTGCGTCGATTACTATTAAAACATGGTACACTACAAGACAATATTATTGAAGTAATGACCAGTCCAGGACATCAAATACCGGAAAATTGGAAAGCGGTCGAAGCCTTAAAAACATTTAATGATCATAATATTACAGCTGCGCCAGTAGTCAATAATCAAGGTGAATTAGTTGGAGCACTTAATATTCATGACCTACATCAAGCGGGGATAAGTTAACTGATTAATAAATACCTGTTGCAAAATAGGGCTATCTATTGAGATAATTACCGACCTAAATTTTTGTCGTTAGACGGAGATCCAAGAAAGTTACACAATTCAAAGATAAAATGATGATAAAAATCATAGCAAATTGATATTGTGTTGTAAATTTTAACCAAAATTAATAGATGATGAAACTACAATGGCAGAAAAGCGAAATATCTTTCTAATTGGCCCAATGGGGGCAGGAAAAAGCACAATAGGCCGACAAATTGCACAGCAGTTAGGCATGGAATTTTTTGACTCTGATCAAGAGATCGAAAAACGTACAGGTGCTGATATTGCATGGATCTTTGACTTAGAAGGTGAAGACGGATTCCGAGCCAGAGAAGAGAAAGTCATTAATGAATTGACTGAAAAACAAGGTGTAGTACTTGCTACCGGTGGTGGTTCAGTACTATCGAAAGAGACGCGTAATCGTTTATCAGCACGCGGTATTGTCGTTTATTTAGAAACAACAATTGAAAAACAAATGGCAAGAACACAAAAAGATAAACGTCGTCCTTTATTACAAGGTGGCAATACCCCTCGCGAACTTTATGAAGAGTTAGCTCAGGAACGAGATCCTCTTTATGAAGAAATTGCTGACATCACAATTAAAACCGATGAGCAAAGTGCTAAAGGTGTTGCTGGATATATCATTGATAAAATAGAACAAATTTAAATCATTGATCGATAAACCATGGTTGGTTATAAGGCATTAAACCTGTTAATAGGTTAAGGAGTTAATATGCGTGTAGATAAAGATGATCGTTATATACCAGAACAATCCAATAAGCCGTCTACGCCCTCATTTAATATTACCAATTTTTTTCAGCATTATTCGAAAAAGAAATTGATAATTATGGGGTTAACCGTCGTTATTATTGTCTTATTAGTTAGTACAATGTTATTTCGTTCGTCAAAACCAAAAACACCTACACAACTAACTCCTCCTGAAGTTAGCGGTGTTTCAACGCAAGAACCTGAGCCAACCATAACAACACAATCCAATGACGTTGCAACGGCTACAGCTCAAGGTCAAGCATCTGATACGGTACCATCGCCTATGGCGCCAGCACCAATTACCAATGTTAATGAACAACAAAATAGTAGCGAATTAACTGGTAGTAACGGTAGTGATGCAAACACTCAGAGTTCACCAGAGAGTAAACCTGAGTCACAAGTTGACCATAATACTCATCAGGGTAATAATTCATCGCATAATAATGTGGATAATAATAGACTAAACTCGCCGAACCAAGTTGAATCTAAAGTCAATAAACCTGATACTGAATCAACTAGTGGTTCTAAAGTAAATACTAAACCGACTAAAATTGACAAAATAAAGAGTAATCAGTTTTCAATTCAACTGAGTGCTTCAACCTCGCTTGAAGGTTTAAAAAAATTGGTAAAAAAACATAATATAACCAATTACCAAATTTATGAAACTAAACGAAATAATGTCAAATGGTTTATTTTAGTTAATGGTACATATAATTCTGCTGATGAAGCCAGAAAAGCAATCAAGTCTTTACCAGATGCACTAAAAAAAGATAAACCTTGGGTTAAATCTGGCGCAACTATTAATAAAGAAAAATCGGCAAAATAGTAAGGGATATTGTTCATATATCCTACCAATGACAAAATAGGAGTTTCCGTTGAAGAAGCGACGAGCCTTTTTAAAGTGGGCTGGAGGAAAATATGAGCTTGTAGACACTATAAAACAGTATCTACCGGAAGGTGAACAACTCATTGAGCCCTTTGTAGGTGCTGGTTCCGTTTTTTTAAATACTAACTTCAAAAGTTATATTTTAGCTGATATCAATCATGATCTAATTGCACTATTTAAGCTATTACAATCCAATCCGGAGCTGTTTATTAATGATCTTAAATTACTATTTAATGATCAAAATAACCAAGCTGAAGCATTTTATCAACTACGTGATGTGTTTAATTATAGTAAAGATCAATATTTACGATCGCTTTTATTTGTCTATTTAAATCGTCACTGTTACAACGGCTTATGTCGTTATAATAATAGTGGTTTATTTAATGTTCCATTTGGCCGTTACAAGACTATTTATTTCCCGGAAAGGGAACTCTATTTCTTTGCCAAAAAAGCGCAAAATGCTGAGTTTGTCTGTACGCCTTATCATAAAGCGATGAAAATGGCGAAACGTAACTCCGTTATTTATTGTGATCCACCTTATCTATCGCCTAATGAAACAGCAGGTTTTACCGCCTACTATTCTAATAATTTTGGGTTTGACGAACATCAAAGGTTGTCACAATTAGCTGAGCAAATTGCCTATAAAAAAGAGATTCCAGTGCTGGTATCAAATCATGATACTCACTATACCAGAACGTTATATAGTAAAGCGCGCCATCTTTACCGAGCAGAAATGCGGCGTTCAATTAGTTGCGCTGGCGAAGGACGCAAAAAAATTGATGAAATATTGGCCTTATACCAAAAATCTTAAGCTATTTTTAAGTATAAGGTGTTTATGAGTAGAGGTATGTTATGAATGAATTTATTATTGCACCATCAATACTATCCGCCGATTTCGCTCGTCTTGGTGAAGATACCCAAAAAGTATTAGATGCAGGAGCGGATGTTGTCCATTTCGATGTGATGGATAATCATTTTGTTCCCAATTTAACAATGGGTAGTATGTTTTGTAAGGCACTGCGAGACTATGGAATTAGTGCACCAATTGATGTCCATCTAATGGTTTCTCCAGTTGAAGAGCTAATTACCTCTTTTGCCAAAGCTGGAGCAACAAACATATCTATTCATCCAGAAGCGACAATTCATCTAGATCGTTCATTACAATTAATTAAAGATCATGATTGCAGTGCCGGTATTGTGCTTAATCCAGCAACACCACTTGACCATTTAGACTATGTGATGGATAAAGTTGATATTATTTTATTGATGGGTGTTAACCCAGGTTTTGGTGGTCAATCATTCATCCCAGCAACGCTTAAAAAATTGCGGCAAGTTAAACAACGCATTATTGATTCTGGTAGAAATATTCGCCTAGAAATTGATGGCGGTGTAAAAGTAGATAATATAGCTGAAATTGCCAAGGCAGGAGCCGATATGTTTGTTGCTGGCTCAGCCATATTTGGTCAACCTAACTATAAAACGGTAATTGATGCAATGCGTAAAGAGTTAGCAGGAGTAAAACATGGCTAAATTAGATGATATTCAAGCTATTGCTTTTGATTTAGATGGAACATTAGTAGATAGCGTACCTGGACTTGCTTTAGCAACCCAGAAAATGTTGGCAGATTTAAATTTACCAACAGTTACCAATGAACAAGTTAAAAACTGGGTAGGTAATGGTATTGATGTGATGCTTGAACGCGTTTTCAAAGCCATTGATATTAATCCGTCAAACGAATATTTTGCTGAAGCTAAACAAATATTTAGTCAGCATTATGATAAGGTTATGGATGAACAGACAACACTGTTTCCTCATGTAAAACAGACCTTAAAAACTCTTTATGAAAATCATTACCCTTTAGCACTTGTAACTAATAAACCGGCACAATTTTTACCGGGATTACTAAGCTCATTAGGTATCAAAGAGTATTTTTCATTAGTACTCGGCGGTGGTGATGTAATTAAATTAAAACCACACCCTGCTCCGCTTTATCAAGTCATGGCGACATTTGGATTATACAATGATCAGTTATTATTTGTTGGTGATTCGAAAAATGATATTAGCGCAGCCAAAAATGCTAATTGCCCTACTGTTGCGTTAAGTTATGGTTATAATTATGGCGAATCAATTGCAACAAGTGAACCCGATTTTTTATTTGATGATTTTCAAGATATATTAACCCTATTACCTCAGCCAAAAGCTGATGCAAAAAAATAATAAGTTTAAATTAGGAATAAATTATGAGTAAACCAATTGTATTTAGTGGCGCTCAGCCATCAGGAGAACTAACATTAGGCAACTATTTAGGTGCTTTAAAGAATTGGGTGTCTTTGCAAAATGAATATGATTGCGTTTATTGTATCGTCAATCAACATGCGATCACGGTACGCCAAGATCCTAATAAGTTACGTAAAGCAACACTTGATACATTAGCACTTTATCTAGCCTGTGGTATTGATCCACAAAAAAGTACTATTTTTGTGCAATCCCATGTGCCTGCACATGCTGAATTAGGTTGGGCATTAAACTGTTATACCTATTTTGGTGAATTGAGCCGTATGACACAATTTAAAGATAAATCTTCTCGTCATTCAGAAAATATAAATGCCGGGCTTTTTGATTATCCAGTGTTAATGGCTGCCGATATTTTGTTATATCAAGCTAATTTAGTTCCCGTTGGTGATGACCAAAAACAACATCTTGAACTTTCTCGCGATATTGCTATGCGTTTTAATGCCCTTTATGGCGATATCTTCACTGTTCCTGAACCATTTATTGCTAAAGTTGGTGCTCGGGTTATGTCATTACAAGACCCTAGCAAAAAAATGTCTAAATCAGATGAAAATCGCAATAATGTTATTGGTTTACTTGAAAACCCAAAAGATGTCGAGAAGAAAATTAAACGGGCAATGACCGATTCTGATGAACCACCAGTCGTACGTTATGATTTAAAAAATAAAACGGGGGTATCAAATCTGTTAGATATATTAACCGGTATTACGGGTAAACCTATCGCTGAACTGGAGAAAGAATTCGAAGGTAAAATGTATGGCCATCTAAAAACTGAGGTCGCAAATCAAGTTATTGATATGTTAACTGGTTTACAAGCAAAATATCATCAGTATCGTGATGATGAAAATTATCTTCTGACAATTATGCAAGAAGGTGCACAAAAAGCTCGAGCAAAAGCAGAGCCAACGTTGAAAAAAGTTTATGACGCAATCGGTTTTGTATAATTAACCGTAAAACTAGATTGCAATTAACGCTAAACAATATCAATTGGCTTTAATGACTAAACGCACTATCGTTTTTGTTAACGAAAAATGCCATTGAAGCCTTTTTGATTATCATAGGTTAGTTATGAAAATTATCATTCTTGGTGCAGGTCAAACAGGTAGTGCTCTTGCCGAATATCTGGTTACCGAAAAACAGAACGATGTGACTGTTGTTGATGAAGATCATGACAAGTTGCAATCATTGCAAGAACGTTTTGATTTACAAGTTATTTGTGGAAAATCATCTTATCCACAAGTATTAGAAAGTGCTGGTGCAGAATCTGCCGACATGTTAGTCGCTGTTACCAATTCTGATGAGGTCAATATGATGGCTTGCCAGATTGGGCATGTGATGTTCAATATTCCTCAAAAAGTCGCACGTATTCGAGCGCCAGAATATAATGATGAAAGATACTCATTTTTTAATAAAGATTGTATTAATATCGATCATATTATAGCCCCAGAAAATCTAATCACCAATCATATCAGCCAGCTAGTGCAATATCCTGGCGCACTACAATTTGCCTCATTTTATGATAATCGAGTCTGCTTAGTTGCCGTTACAGCTTACTATGGTGGTGCATTGGTGGGTAGTGAATTATCAGAGCTAAAAGAACATTTACCTCATGTCGAAGCTCGGGTGGTGGCGATTTATCGTAAAAATCGTTTTATTCGTCCGATTGGTTCAACTTTGATTGAAGCTGGGGATATGGTTTACTTTATTACCCCACCGCTTAACATCAAAGCGGTAACCAGTGAATTACAACGGTTAGAAAAACCTTATAAACGAATACTCATTAGTGGTGGTGGTGGCATTGCTGTTGCTTTAGCTAAGCGATTAGAAAACGATTATCAAGTGAAATTGATTGAACGTAATGCCGAAAAAGCAGAATTAATTGCCGAGCAGTTAGTTAATACTACCGTATTACATGGTGAATCATCAGATCAAGAGCTATTATCGCAAGAACAAGTCGAACTTACCGATCTGTTTGTGGCAGTGACGAGTGATGATGAATCAAATATTATGTCGTCAATGCTTGCCAAAAGGATGGGAGCCAAAAAAGTCATCGTACTTATTCAACGACAAGCTTATTTAGAGTTAATAAACGATAGCGTAATTGATATTGCCATTTCACCACAACATGCCACTATTTCAGAATTACTCAGTCATGTAAGACAAAATGGCGTGGTAAAAGTTGTCTCACTACGGCAAGGTGAATCAGAAATTGTCGAAGTGATCGTTAAGGGTGATACTGAAAACTCTAAACTAGTAGGTAAAAATATTAACAGTCTAAAATTGCCTTCAGGGGCAACTATTGGTGCTGTGGTGCGTGGTGAAGATGTGATTATTGTTAATACCGATTTAATGATCGAAGATGGTGATCACTTAATCATTTTCTTACCAGATAGACGATCTATTAGCGATATCGAAAGATTATTACAATAGCTTGTATAAAATATAAACTCAGTAGATAATTAAACTGTTTTTATTAATTGTTTTTTGACTCGGGGTGTTTTTTGTTACTACAAAAAACTGAGATTTTACCCGTTGAACCTGATCTGGCTCATACCAGCGTAGGGAAGTCTTCGTCTTAATTATCCGTTTTGACACATTCTTCCCTTAATATTAATAATAAATAAGGAAAGAATATGTCTACCATTCAGTTATTTCAAAACAATGATGCCATTCCCTTTATTGAACAAGTTAAACAACAACGACCATTAGTCCATTGCATTACCAATGATGTTGTACAGAATTTTACCGCCAATGTCTTATTAGCCATTGGTGCTTCGCCAGCAATGGTCGTTGCTAAACAAGAAGTTGAGGACTTTGTAACTATTGCCAGTAGTTTATTAATTAATATTGGTACCATTGATGAGCAGAGCGCAAATAGTATGTTGTTAGCTGCAGCAAAAGCTGAACAAACACAGACACCATGGGTACTAGATCCTGTAGCGATTGGTGCGGCACTTAAATACCGCACTGAAATTGCCAAACAACTGTTAACTTTTAGACCGAGTGTTATTCGAGGAAATGCCTCTGAAATTCTCGCATTGAGTGGTCAACAATCATCATCGAAAGGGCCTGATGGACTTGATTCTACCGATTCTGCATTAAATGCAGCAATACTATTAGCACAAAAATATCAAACCATTGTCGCAATAACAGGTGAGATAGATTATGTCACAGATGGTGAACAAATTTATAGCATTGTCGGTGGCGATATCGCTTTAACTAAAGTAACCGGCACCGGCTGTTCGTTATCTGCAATGGTAGCAGCATTTATTGCAACCACTAGTGATCGTTTAACCGCTACCGCAACAGCTTGTTTTATGATGAAAAAAGCAGGACAGCTCGCTAATAAACAGCAAGGGTTAGGTAGTTTCGCCATTGCTGTTATTGATCATCTTTCACGATTCAATCAAAACTAAAAATAAGGATGTTTGATGAAAAAGCAACTTGATTTAACTCTCTATTTAGTCCTCGATCCGTTATTATGTGGCGGTATAGATGGCATGGTCGCTACCACCAAAATTGCCGTTGAAAATGGCGTTACTGCAGTGCAACTACGTTCAGAACAAAAATACTCTGGTAAAAATTGGTATGACGCCGCACAAGCGCTCAAAGAAGTGTTAAGTCGCACCCAAGTTCCGCTATTTATCAATGACCATGTTGATATTGCTTTAGCCATTGATGCCGATGGCGTTCATATAGGACAAAGCGATCTACCAGTCGACGTTACTCGACACCTAATTGGCACAGACAAATGGTTAGGACTTTCAGTTTCAAATCAATCACAACTAGAGAATGTTCCTTGGCATTTAGTCGATTATCTTGGTATAGGGCCTATCTATCCAACCACAACCAAAAAGGATGCCGCAGCTGCGACAGGCATTACTCAATTGAAAGAACTGGTTAAAGCGAAACAATGCCCTGCCGTGGCGATCGGTGGTATCGGCGTGAATAATTTAACCGAAGTAATCCAAACTGGCATTGAAGGTATTGCCGTTGTGTCGGCAGTATGCGGACAAGCTAATCTTGCCAAAGCGACATCAGACCTAATCAGTAAAATAAAACTGGCAAAATAGGAAACCAAATCATGACAACAGTTGCATTAACAATAGCAGGCAGTGACCCTAGTGGTGGCGCAGGTATTCAAGCTGACTTAAAAGCATTTTCAGCACTTGGTGCTTATGGTATGTCAGTGATCACAGCATTAACCGCACAAAGTACGCAAGGCGTTAATGGTGTACATGCCATTCCCGCTGAATTTATTGAAGCACAGTTTAATACACTGTATCAAGATATCCACATTGATAGTGTTAAAATTGGCATGCTAATGAATAAAGAGATTGTTACTACAGTTCATCAGCTATTAAACGCTAATCCTATTGCCAATATTGTGCTTGATACCGTAATGATTGCTAAAGGCGGACATCCATTGTTAAAAGCTGATGCCGTTTCTGCTATTCGAGATCTATTATTACCATTAGCCACAGTCATCACCCCTAATCTACCTGAAGCGGCTGCATTACTTGATTGTAGTGAGGCAAAAAACGAAGAGCAAATGCAACAACAAGGGTATGAATTACTTAAATTAGGTTGTCAGGCAGTATTAATGAAAGGTGGACATTTGCCAAGTCAAGAAAGCCCTGATTATTTAATCACTCACAACAACATCATCAGAATGACATCACCTAGGATCGCAACAAGAAATACCCATGGTACAGGTTGTACCCTCTCTGCAGCAATTGCAGCCTTGTTACCGAAACATCATTTAGAAGATGCAATAAAATATGCTAAAAACTACCTACAAGGAGCTATTGAGCATGCAGATAGTTTAAAAATTGGTAAGGGAATTGGGCCTACTCACCATTTTTATCAATGGTGGTAGAAGTAAACAAAAACTGTTAATCGATGATTTGATAAAAGTACTCTCGAAGATTTAGGCGATGAGATAATCGCCTAAAATTTAATAACGCTAAATACTGTTAATAAGCAATACCAACGTATTGAAAACCAGCTTCATCAATTGCTGCAATTGCCGCTTCTTGCGAGATAGTACCACCATCAATATCAACTTCATGCTTAGCTAAATCAACAGTAACTTTCGCTTTAGGATCAATATCATTAATTGCTTTAGTAATGGTTTTAACACAATGCTGACAACTCATATTATCGACTATTAATTTCATCATTAACCCCTTTTGGTTATTTAATAATTTACCGATAAACTATCAATGGCAACCGATAGAAAAATCAGATTATTCTTTAAATAAAACAAATTTGCTAGCTATTGCCATTAATGAATTAAAATTTAATCTTTATATTACGCCAAAACAAACTAAAACCAAGCCTACTTGGAAAAATAAATTAACCAAATTTTTAATATGCTCAATGAGATTAAGCTAAGAATTTATTTTGATCTATATTTTTTGTAAAAATAATTGAGAAGTGTATACCGTTTAATTGATATTTGAGATCCATAATAGAAAAACAGCTATAACCGTTGGTTTACGTCATGGAAAACCAGTTGTCTTAAGAGAAGTTCTTTAACTATGTATCATAAGGTATTGAGTTTTATTTAGCCGATAATAAAGTTTGGTTAATGAATAATGTGCCAAGTCATTTTTTCGATCAGACTATTACCTCAATGCAACTTCGTTATAACAATTTTCAAATATTACCGTATAGAAATCATCGACATTCACAAGAATAGCGGTTATTGTATATTTATTCATCTAAGCTGTTTTACTGATTAAGTTGTTTGCAGGTTTTAAATTTAATCATAGTGTTAATCATAGTTTAGATGTGTAGTTCCCTTCTTTTTATTTTTTTCATAACGATATTCAGGTTAATTAGGAGCCTAAAATGCAGCATATTATGGAAACGATTAGAAAAACAGAGCAAGAGTTTATTGATATCCGCCATCAAATTCATCAACATCCTGAATTAGGTTTTGAAGAACATAAAACCAGCGATTTAGTGGCAAGTAAATTGGCTGAATGGGGCTATGAAGTACATCGTGGTTTAGCTAAAACCGGTGTGGTTGGTGTTTTAAAAAATGGCACTAGTGATAAAAAAATTGGTATTAGAGCCGACATGGATGCGCTACCTATTATTGAAGCATCAGGAAAACCATGGAGCAGCCAAACCCATGGCAAATTCCATGGTTGTGGCCATGATGGTCATACCACTATTTTACTGTGCGCAGCTAAATATCTTGCCGAAACCCGTCACTTTGATGGCACTTTACATGTCATTTTTCAACCAGCTGAAGAGTTGTTATATGGTGGTAAAGTAATGGTTGATGACGGTTTATTCAAACAATTTCCTTGTGATGTTATTTTCGGTATCCACAACATGCCAGGTTTTAAAGAAGGTCATTTCTATTTCAAAGCCGGCGCACTTATGGCTTCATCCGATACCATTCATATCAAGATTAAAGGCAAAGGTGCTCACGGTGCCATGCCTGAACGAGGAATTGATGCCACGCTTGTTGCTTGTTATATCGGCACAGCCTTGCAAAGTATTGTTTCTCGTAATGTATCACCATTTGAGCAAGCCGTTATCACGATTGGTTGTATTCAATCAGGTGAAGCGCCGAATGTGGTGAACAGTGATGCACTAATGAAGCTAACCGTTAGAGCATTAGATAATGATACCCGAGCGTTACTACTTAAGCGTATTAGCGAGGTTGCCACTTCACAAGCTGAAAGTTTTGGCGCCTCAGTAGAAATTGAGCATGTCAATGGTAGTCCGGTTTTACATAATGGTGCAAATGCAACCAAATTTGCATTAGAAGTCGCCCAAAAATTAGTCGGTGAAGATCGCGTGCATGATAATTGTCATCCTTTTATGGGCAGTGAAGATTTTGCTTTTATGTTAGAAAGTAATCCTAATGGCTGCTATATGATTATAGGTAATGGCGATGAACCGGGTTTTTGTAGTGTGCATAATCCTGGTTATGATTTTAATGATAAATGTATTGTTACCGCTGCATCATATTGGGTGGCATTAACTGAAAGCTATTTAAACATATAAGGATTAATGTGCAGCTATGTCAAAAATAAATATGTCAAATTCAAAAAATTCTCCAGCAAAGCAGTTTAAAGGTTATAACCGATTAACTTTAGGTATTGTATTAGGGGTGATTACTTTTTGGCTTTTTGCTCAGTCTATCGTCAATGTTGGGCCGGCTGTTCAACATAGTATCGGTATTACTACTGCATCGTTCAATTTAGCCGTCAGTTTAACCGCGCTGTTTTCAGGTTGTTTTATTGTCGTTGCTGGCGGACTCGCTGATCGCTTTGGCCGAGTTCGTTTTACCTATTTAGGTTTTATTTTAAGTATTATTGGTTGTCTTTGTTTGATTTTAGCACAAGGTGAAGTGCTGTTTATTACTGGTCGTATTATCCAAGGTTTATCTGCTGCCTGTATTATGCCATCGACGTTGGCGTTAGTGAAAACCTATTATCAAGGTAAAGATCGTCAGCGTGCCTTAAGCTTTTGGTCGATAGGATCTTGGGGCGGTTCAGGTACTTGCGTGCTGGCCGGTGGAGCAATAGCCACTTATTTAGGTTGGCAATGGATTTTTATTATCTCAATCAGCTGTGCTGTGTTGGGTATGCTGTTATTGAAAGGGACACCAGAAACTAAAATTGACGATCCATCAAGTTTGCCCAAATTTGATTATGTTGGGCTATTCGTTTTTGTGATCACTTTAGTTACGTTAAACCTTGTCATCACCAAAGGATCTACTTTTGGTTGGACTAGTGTAACGACATTATCACTCGCTATGATCTGTTTGGTTTTTCTGATTTTATTTTTTGTTATTGAAAATCGCAAAGCGAATGGCGCATTTATAGATTTTTCACTGTTTAAGAATGTCCCTTATCGTGGCGCTACCTTATCTAACTTTCTGCTCAATTCTGTTGCCGGTACATTAATTGTTGCCAGTACTTATACCCAACAAGGAAGAGGCTTTACTCCTTTCGAAAATGGATTATTGACCATTGGTTATTTAGTTTCAGTTTTATGTATGATTCGAGTTGGTGAAAAAATCTTACAAAAAGTCGGAGCGAAAAAACCAATGTTACTCGGGCCGTTAATTACCGGTACGGGTATTGCCTTGATGACACTGACTTTCTTACCCAACATGTTTTATATTATTTCGGTGTTAGCCGGCTATATTTTATTGGGTCTTGGCTTAGGTTTTTATGCTACACCATCAATTGATACCGCAATAGCTAGTGCTCCGGAAGATAAAGTTGGTGTTGCATCAGGAATATATAAAATGGCAAGCTCATTAGGTGGTGCATTTGGTGTCGCTATTTCAGCCTCAACCTATGCTGCAGTTATTGCCAGCGGTCAAAGTGTCGCCACAGCGGCGGCAATTGGACTGTGGATTAATGTTGGCTTTTGTCTGTTATGTTTTGTTTCAATTTTAATTTTAGTACCCAATAATGCCGGCAAGAATAAATAAGTTAGCATAGGTTGTTTATCATTTTAAATTAGGGATAAATCTTTTCGCATCTATCCCTATTTTTTAATTAAAACTTTTATAAAAATACAATTTTTACAACTCTGAAAAATAAACCCATATAACTTAAAAAATTATATGGGTTTTGAAATAGAAAAATCTGTTTGAAATGTTTAGTTATCTGTAGATAAAACTTATTTGCCAATACAGAATGAACTGAATATTCGTCCTAATAAATCATCAGAAGTAAATTCACCTGTAATTTCACTTAGCGCTTCTTGAGCTAATCTTAGTTCTTCCGCCAATAGTTCGCCAGCATGGAAGGTGGTAAGTTGATATTGACCATTATTTAAATGCTCTGCTGCTTTCTCAAGTGCTTGTAGATGTCGGCGACGAGCCAAAAAACCACCTTCGGTGCTACTAGTAAAGCCCATAACTTGTTTGAGATGATCACGTAATAATGTAATACCTTCACCGGTTCTTGCTGATAATTGAATAAGACAATAGCCATTTTGTTCACTATAACCCAATGGTTCACCAGTTAAATCAGCTTTGTTGCGAATAACTGTGACAGGCATGTTTTTCGGTAAACGTTCAATAAATTCTGGCCAGAGTTTTTCAGGATTTGTCTCATTAGTTGTTGTACTGTCGACCATAAATAACACTCGATCGGCTTGATCAATCTCTTGCCATGCTCGCTCAATACCAATACGTTCAACTTCATCGCTAGCTTCACGTAAGCCGGCAGTATCGATTATATGTAAAGGCATTCCATCAATATGGATATGTTCACGTAAAACATCGCGCGTTGTTCCAGCTATATCCGTTACGATAGCGGCATCTCGTCCAGCTAATGCATTAAGTAAACTTGATTTACCAGCGTTAGGTCTACCCGCTATGACGACTTTCATACCTTCACGTAATAATGAACCTTGTTTAGCTTCTTGACGGACTTCGTTTAATCGTTGTATGACTTGCTCAAGTTCTGCCGCTATTTTCCCGTCAGATAAAAAGTCTATCTCTTCCTCTGGAAAATCAATAGCTGCTTCAGTAAAAATACGTAGATGAATTAATGCTTCAACCAGTGTATTAATTTTTTTAGAAAATACCCCTTGTAAAGAAGATAAGGCTGATTTTGCTGCTTGCTCAGAGCTGGCATCTATTAAGTCTGCAATCGCTTCGGCCTGAGCTAGATCCAATTTATCATTTAAGAAAGCTCGCTCTGAAAATTCGCCCGGCCTTGCAATCCGCACACTAGGAATATCTAAAATGCGTTTTAACAGTAGATCTAAAATAACTGGACCACCATGCCCTTGTAGTTCAAGCACATCTTCACCCGTAAATGAGTGTGGATTAGGAAAGAATAAAGCAATACCTTCATCTAAGGTTGTACCATCCGATGCTAAAAAAGGTAAATAATGCGCATAGCGAGGCTTAGGTAAAATACCTAAAACGGCTTTAGCAACATCTTGCGCTTTAGGGCCCGAAACACGCAATATTCCAACACCGCCACGACCTGGAGGTGTCGCTTGTGCAACAATTGTATCTGTATTCATATTTATCAATTTTAATTTAAATAGCAATGGTTAATCATACCACGACAACCATTAAAAATCTGTAAAGTGAAATAGTCTAAAGCAATGAAACCGATTAATTATCATTTTTAGTTTCAACATAATCTAATGGATGATCAAATAGCCATGAGTTAAGTAAAGCTAATGGTTCTCTTATCATGGCGATATATTTATCAAAATTGCTATAACTTAATGGCGCTGACAAACCTGAAATATTATCAATATTAGATCGTTTAGCTAACATGATTGAACGTAAAATATGGAAATCATTAGTCACCACAACTGTCTTGCCCAATGGTAAAACTTGATTAGCATAGACAAATTGCTGTGCCGTTCGTCTTGATCTATCTTCTAAATAGACCCTAGAAGATTCGATACCTTTTTTGATTAAGTAATCAGCCATCACACTCGCTTCAGTCGCTGATTCATCACTCCCCCGCCCTCCGCATACAATTACTTTTGTATTGGGATTATCTTGCAAATAATTAAATGCAGTATTCAAGCGAATTTGTAACGTTAAAGGAGCTTGTGCTGGTGTGCCAACAACTTGTGAACCTAATACCACCAGAGTATCAGCATTAGCTGCTGGTTTTTGGTGAGCATAAATAAAAATAATAATATTACAAATAACAAAATAAAATAGTATTAATATCAGTAACCATCTAATTAATTTAATGATTATCATATAATACCTCTCATTTTTTAAAACAATTTTCAAAATGGTCGTCAACTAATCCCATTGATTGCATAAATGCATAACAGATCGTTGTTCCAACAAAAGAAAAACCTCTCTTTTTTAGTGCTTTTGACATTCTATCTGATATTTCGGTGCTAACTGGAACTTCACTTATATCATTAAAGTGGTTAATTATAGGTTTACCATTAACAAAGGACCAAATAAATTGAGAAAAATCCTCATTATTACTTTGCATAGCTAAGTAAGCATGAGCATTTTTTACAATGCTATTAAGTTTTAGTCGGTTACGAATTAATCCTTCATTTTCAAGTAATGATTCTATATCTGCCGCCGTTAATTGGATAATTTTTTGCGGTTCAAAATTGAAAAAGCATCGACGATATTCATCTCGTTTTTTTAGAACAGTAATCCACGATAATCCTGCTTGCTGGCCTTCAAGACAGATTTTTTCAAATAGTTTTAGACTATCATATTGTGGATTCCCCCATTCCTTATCATGATAATCAATATATAACGGGTCATTTGTCACCCAACTGCATCGTTTTGTCATTATTATTTCATCCTTATGTTTCAAAAATATTATACGTGATAATTGAATAGAATTTTCATTTAATATCATTTTTTATACTGATTATAAATCAAACAGACATATCATTGTCATTGATTAAATTTTTTTATGATTAAAAAAAAGTCTATTTTTTATGGCAGAATGACCATTCACTATTAAGATTTAGTCAAAATACAATCATTTTCTTAATTGGCTATATCTATTTAACTATAACAATAAGGTTTTTTCATGAATCAATCCGAGATTAATACTGAATGGCAACCAGTGGCACGTCCATTGAACAGTAAAGATTTAAAAACATTGATATTATCCTCTTTAGGGGGGACACTTGAATTTTATGACTTTGTTATCTATGCTCTCTATATTGATACTATTGTCAAACCGTTATTTTTACCCCATACATTATCGCCGTTAACGTTAGATTTATTTGCTTGGGGAATTTTTGCAGCAGGCTACTTAGTTCGCCCTGTTGGTGGCATTATTATGGCGCACTTTGGTGATAAAGTTGGTCGTAAAAGAATGTTTACCTTAAGTGTGGCGATGATGGCTTTACCTACTTTTATCATTGGTATTTTGCCTACTTATGAAACAATTGGTATTGTAGCGCCATTATTATTGTTATTGATGCGAATGCTACAAGGCGCTGCTATCGGCGGTGAAATGCCTGGCGCATGGGTATTTATTGCAGAGCATACCCCAAAACAACGTTATGGTTTAGGTGTCGGCACTCTAACATCAGGCATTACTGGTGGTATCTTACTTGGCTTTTTCGTCACAATTATTATTGATCTCTATTTTACTAACCAAAATATTTTGGATTATGCATGGCGTATTCCTTTTATTATTGGTGGTATTTTTGGGGTTATTTCAGTATATTTACGCAAATTTTTATCTGAAACGCCAATTTTTAAAGAGTTAGCTGCACGTAAAGCGTTAGAAAAAAGTATACCTGTGGTTACTGTATTAAAAAAACATAAAACAGCATGTTTGATTGTCGCTTTATTAACTTGGTCATTATCAACCGCTATTATGGTTGGTATTTTAATTACCCCGGGTCGTATTGTTGGTGGTATGTACCATTTTGCTAATCTTGATTGGCGTATTGGTGGTTGTATTGCTGCTTTAACCTTATCTATTGGTTGTGTTATTTCTGGCTGGTTAGATGATAAATTAGGTACAGCTAAAACAGTAATCCTGACTTGGGGCGGATTAGCTGTAGTAAGTATCTATTTTTACAGTTCATTAGCGCCAGATATGTCATTAACAAAACTTTATACGATTTGGGCACTATTTGGTCTATTTATTGGATCGATCGCCATGACTCCAATTATCGGCACTAGAACGTTTCCACCGGCAATTCGTTATTCAGGATTATCGTTTTCTTATAATTTAGCCTACGCACTATTTAGTGCAATTACCCCAACGTTAACTATTTATTTGTTAAGTCCAGATCACTTATTAGGCGAATTTAGTTATCTTGGTGCAGGTATTTATATTTCAGCTGTCGCTTTGCTAGCTGTTGTTGTTGGCTTTACTTCATTAGCCCAAAATGGCTGGCAAAATAAATCAGATCATTAAAGTCTATCAATAAAAAAACAGGGCCATCGCCCTGTTTTCGGTAAAAAGTAAGATAAATGATAAATATTAACGCATTGTAACAAATTCTTCCGCTGCTGTTGGATGAATTGCAACGGTATTATCAAAGTCTTTTTTGGTTGCTCCCATTTTCAATGCTACAGCAAAGCCTTGTAAGATTTCGTCCATACCATAACCAATACCATGAATACCAACTATTTTTTCTTGTTCACCAACACAGACTAATTTCATTCGACAAGGTTGTCGATGCGAAGTGACTGCGGTATACATGGCAGTAAAAGTAGATTTATAAACTTTGACGTTTTCTGGACCATATTGCAATATAGCTTGCGGTTCACTTAAACCAACCGTACCAATCGGTGGGTGAGTAAACACTACCGTTGGAATATTAGAATAATCTAGATGTTCATTTGGTTTATTGTTAAATAGTCGTTCCGATAAACGCCGGCCGGCAGCCACGGCAACTGGAGTTAATGCCGCCGCACCGGTATCATCGCCAACCGAATAAATTCCCGGTACATTGGTGTTTTGATATTCATCAACAACTATAAATCCATTGCTATCAACCTTAATACCTGCCGCAGATAAATTCATTTCTTTGGTTGCTGGTTCACGACCGATTGCCCATATTAAGCAATCAACAGTATAACTCTCACCATTTTCTAATGTTAACGTTAATGATTGGTCACTATTTTTGCTAACAGAAGATGGAATGGCAAAGGTATGCAGATGCTGGCCATCATTGGTTATCACTTCCATAAGTGTTTCTACGATTAGCGGATCAAAAGCTCGTAATGGGGTACCTTGGCGAACAAATTGATGTGTTTCAGCGCCAAGTGAATGTAACACGCTGGCAATTTCACAAGCTATATAACCAGCTCCAACAACTGCTACTCGTTTAGGGAGTGCTTTTAATTCAAAGAATCCATCGGAAGTTATTCCATATTGCGCACCAGGAATATTGGGAATCGTTGGCTTTCCACCTACAGCAATGAGTATGTGATCGGCACTATAGTGTTCGCCATTAACTTCAATCGTTTTTGCATCAACAAATTTTCCATAGCCATGGATCACATCGACCTTATTATTGTGTAAAACTCGATCATAAGATTGATGAACGCGATCAATATAAGCCGTTCGGCTTGTAATGAGTTTATCCCAATCAAAATGGTTAATAGTGGTATCAAAACCATAATCAGGGCCATAATGGTTAATTGCTTCGGCAATTTGTGCACCATACCACATAATCTTTTTAGGAACACAACCAACATTTACACAAGTACCACCCAATAATTTAGCCTCAATAATGGCACACTTTTTACCATACGATGCAGCTCGGTTAATAGAGGCAATACCACCACTACCACCACCGATAGCAATATAGTCATAGTGTTTAGTCATATAAAAAATCCTTAAAACAAATTAGCAATTGATGGTTAATAGCTTTGCATAAAGCCGACAATAAAAAAAGTATTAATTATGAAATTTAACGATAGTTATTAACTATTGATTAGTTTCGGAGAATAATTTTATTCATTAACATAATAATATTGCTACTGATATGACTATTCCCCACATTTATTCAATGCCTGAAAATTGACAGGTTTAGAACTCATTTTTTCAGTAATCTCAAGATAACATTTTCTGTCTTCAAGTTTATATAAAATATTATATGTTTTACCCAATTCAGCGGTAAATTGGTGATATTTTGTGGTACAAGAAACTTTATCATCTCGTGATTTGCCAATAACCGTAACAAGTTTATTGGCTGGAGATTTAGTTTCAATTGAGGGAACGTATTTAGGATAAATATTAAATGGTACAATTTTATGTGGGAATACATAGCCAAGACTTTGAAAATTAGCGCAGTTGCTAGTTTTACCATCATAAATGTTTAAAGAAAAATAGGTAGGATAATAAGTTTCAGTGGTGAATATCAGTTCTGGATCATGGAGATTTGCTTCATATAGATATTTTTGAACAGGTACTCGATGACAAGCGACACTCATCAATATCATTAACAACACTGTAATTTTTAGTTTCATTATTTTATTCGTTATTAGTCATTAAATATGTGATCTTTATTGATACTAAAATATATCTTAATTGAAATAAAACAAAGATAAAAATAATGGAAAAAATTAAATAAGAGTAATCATCTACTTAAATAATTGGCTACTTAAATAAGTAGCCAATTATTACCAGATATTATTTATTGTTGTTTAATTTTATCAATGATGTTAGTTGTGGAACAACCATCTTCAAAATTGAGGACTTTAACTATTCCCCCGGCCTCGATAACTTCTTTTCCACCTGCGATATCTTCAGGTTTATAATCACCACCTTTTACTAATACATCAGGTAAGATACTGGCAATTAATCGTTGTGGCGTCTCTTCCTCAAAAGGAACTACCCAATCAACAGAATCAAGCGCACCTAAAACAATCATTCTTTGCATTAATGGATTGATTGGGCGTGATGATCCTTTAAGCTGTTTTACCGAAGCATCGCTATTTACCGCCACAACCAAACGATCGCCAAGTTTACGGGCATTAGCAAGATAAGAGACATGCCCTGCATGTAAAATATCAAAACAGCCATTAGTCATGACAATTTTTTCACCGCGCAACCGAGCTTTGCGAATTTCTTCTTTTAATGTCTCTTCAGTCATCACGCCGAAACCATCATCAGTACGAGCTCGAATAGCGTTACTTAATTCAACTTGAGATACCGTAGATGTCCCTAACTTGCCAACCACAACACCTGCAGCTGCATTAGCTAAAAAACAGCTTTCTTCAAGAGATTGCCCTGCGGCTAATGAAGCAGCTAAGGTCGCTATCACCGTATCACCGGCGCCAGTAACATCAAATACTTCTTTGGCTTGCGTAGGTAGATGATAAACAGGCTTATCTAACTGTAATAACGTCATCCCTTTTTCGCTGCGAGTGACAAGTAAAGCTTTGAGATCGTACTGTTTAATTAGTTGATAGCCCTTTTCGATAATCTCTTGGTCTGTTTTACAAACACCGACAACCGCTTCAAATTCAGACATATTTGGCGTCAATAATGTTGCACCACGATAACGCTCAAAATCAGTACCTTTCGGATCAACCAATATTGGTACATTTCCTTTCTGAGCTTGTTTAATCATTGCTTGTACAGCGGTTAAGGCTCCTTTAGCATAATCAGATAACACTAATACTTTAGAGGTTGAAAGCGCACTTTCAATACGTTCTAAAATAGGTGTATGATCAACACTATTAAAACCCTCTTCAAAATCAATTCTAATGAGTTGTTGATTTCTAGATAAAACTCTTAATTTGGTAATTGTTGGATGAGTTGAGACTGATACAAAATCACAATGGACATTACGTTTAGTCAGTTGTTCATCAAGTACTTTGGCTGGCTCATCAATACCGGTAAAACCAATTAATCTTGCGCTACCGCCCAAAGAGGTTATATTCATAGCTACATTGGCTGCACCGCCAGCGCGTTCTTCTAGAGCATCAACTTTAACAATTGGCACTGGTGCTTCTGGTGATATACGGTTAGTACCTCCATACCAATAGCGATCTAACATTATATCGCCAACAACCAGAACATTTGCTTGAGTAAACTCAGGAAGTGAAGTTTTCATTATGGTCATATATCCTTTACTTGTTATTCAGTAAATCACTTATCAATTTATTATTAATCCCCAACAGATTCATCGTCTGGTTGGATTTTTTTTCTAGGTTGATAAAAACGGGCAAAAAATGTCCCTATTTCAAATAATAAACAGATAGGTACAGCTAATAAAATTTGAGAAAATACATCCGGTGGGGTTACAAACATCGCTACAGCAAACACACCGACAATAATATAAGGTCTTTTTTTACGTAAGTTTTTAGGAGTAGTAACGCCAGTCCAACAAAGCAAAATAATCGCCACAGGGACTTCAAATGCAAAACCAAATACAATAAATAGTGTCATGACAAAATCAAGATATTTTGTGATATCAGTATTTATCGCGACATCAACTGGTGCAGTATGAATAAAGAAATAAAATGCCAAAGGAAATACAGCAAAATACGCAAATGCAATACCAATATAAAAAAGTACCGTACTAGAAACAATTAATGGCATAATCAGCCGTTTTTCATGTTGATATAGTGCCGGAGCAATAAATCCCCAAACTTGATATAAAAGATAAGGAATAGAAATAAATATTGCAACAACAGCCGTCAGTTTAATTGGTGTAAAAAAAGGAGCCGCAATATCGGTCGCAATCATACTGCTACCTTTAGGTAATTGACTGATAAGCGGATTAGCAACAATATGATAGATATCATTTGAGAAATAAAGTAAACATGCTAAGACTAGTAATATACAAATGATACAGCGTAAAAGTCTTGTTCTGAGTTCGACCAGATGTCCAATAAGTGGTTGGGTTGCGTCTTCTGTCATAATTTATCTTTATCTGAAGGAATTGTTGTATCAATTGGACTGACTGAATTAATCTCGTTTTGCAGTGATTCAGTTACCCGTTTTAATTCATCAATTGATGCTTGCAGTTCTGGGGTAAGAGTGTTCAAACCACTTTGTTCGGCTTTTTTTAAGCTATCTTGTAATTCTTGCAGTTTGAGTTCTTTATTTAATTCTAACTGGACAGTTGCTGACATGCGACGGAGTACTTTAATCCATCCGGCAACAGTTTTAATCGCAATAGGCAAACGTTCCGGTCCTAATACAACCAGTCCAATAATTAATACTAATAGTAGCTGACCAAAGCTAATATCGAACACGGATTACTCTTTATCGGCGTGGTTATTAGCAGATGAGTCAAGATGTTCAACTTTTTGTGAATCATCTGTCTCTTTACTGTCATCATCGTCATTCATGGCTTTTTTAAAACCTTTAATTGAAGCCCCAAGATCAGAGCCCAATGAACGCAATTTTTTTGTTCCGAATAATAGTACGATAACAGCAACAAATATCAGTAGTTTGGGCAAACTAGGCATATGATAACTATCTCCAATAGCGTCAAGTAATCAAATTATACACGTAAAATGATGATATTCCCAAAAATAACTATCTCAATGTATAACCAGCATCACAATAGATAAAACACAAACCAGACTAAGAATGGCCAACGACCAACGATAGCGTTTTTTGCTTCGTTGTAATTCTTGATTAATCTGTTTTAATTGGTTATGCATCTGTTTAGTCATACGAGCCTGATCGCCTAATCTTACTGGCAGATCAACTAGGATATTTTTCCATTCGGGTAACGAAGTCCATACTTGCTTGAATAACGTTTTAGCACTGTACTTATCTTCATACCATTTTTCCAGAAATGGCTTAGCAGTTTGCCATAAGTCGAGTTCTGGGTATAGCTGACGTCCTAATCCTTCTATATAAAATAAGGTTTTTTCAAGTAATGTTAATTGCGGCTGAATATCCATTTCAAATTGACGAGCAACTTGAAATAAAGCTAATAAAATTTGTGAAAACGAAATTTCACCTAATGGTTTGGCAAATGCAGGTTCACACACACTACGCATAGCCATTTCTAATGCCGTTGCATCCGTTGTTTCTGGCACCCAACCAGAAGCAATATAAATTTGTGCAATCCGTCGATAATCTTGATTAAAAAAGGCAAGAAAATTTTCAGCTAAATAACGCTGATCATCTTCAGTTAATACACCAACAATTGCACAGTCTATACCAATATAACGAGGATTTTGTGGTTCAGAAATATCAACAAAGATATTTCCTGGATGCATATCGGCATGAAAAAAATTATCCCGAAACACCTGCGTAAAGAAAGCTTGAACACCACGTTCGGCAAGCAATTTCATGTTGACATTATTTTGTTTAAGTTCATCAATATTAGCTATTGGCGTACCATAAATCCGTTCTTCTACTAAAATATTTGTTCGACAAAGATCTTGATAAACATAAGGAATATATAAAATATCACTATTAATGAAATTATCTCGTAAACGGGCGGTATTATAAGCTTCTTTTTGTAAATCCAGTTCTTTCAAAAGTGTATTTTCATAATCACTAACAATTTCAACCGCACGTAACTTTTCACCAAATTTAATCCGTTTAGTAAATTGATTAGCAGCCCAATACATCAAGCGAATATCAGATTTGATTATAGGTAAAATATTCGGACGTAAAACTTTAATCACAACTTGGGCTTGGCTGCTTTTTAAAATTGCAGTATGCACCTGAGCAATGGAAGCTGAAGCTAATGGTTTTTCATCAAAATCAATAAAATAATGATCTATAGAACAGCCTAGAGCTGATTCAATAATTTGTCTGGCAATTAGTCCATCAAAAGGAGCTACTTGATCTTGCAGTTTGGCTAATGCATCAGCGAGATGTTTTGGTAAAACATCTCGCCTTGTTGAAACCATTTGTCCAAATTTTATCCAAACCGGACCTAACTCTTGTAAGGCTAGACGCAATCTTTCACCAACATCTTGTTGTTTTGCTTTGGATCTAACCCAAAATAGACTAATCAACAACAACTTAAACCATGTTGAGGTTCGATGTTTTGGTAATAGTTCATCTAATCGATAAGCTCGAAATACCGTTAATATTTTATAAATTCGAAGAAATGTCATTCTTTTTTTATCACATTAAAATTTAAAACCAGTATGTAAAGCTACAATGCCACCTGTCATATTGTGATATTTCACATCGACAAATCCAGCATCCTCCATCATTTTTTTCAACGTTTTTTGATCTGGGTGCATTCTGATGGATTCAGCTAAATACCGGTAACTATCAGCATCATTAGCAACAATTTTGCCCATCAACGGTAACATAGTGAATGAGTATAGGTCATAGGCTTTATTTAAAATCTGGTATTGTGGTTTAGAAAACTCAAGTATTAATAAACGCCCACCAGGTTTTAACACTCTCCACATAGATTGCAATGCTTTTTGCTTATCGGTGACATTGCGTAAACCAAATGAGATAGTAATACAATCGAAATAGTTATCAGCAAATGGGAGTTCTTCTGCATTGGCTTGTACATATTCAATATTATTAAATAGACCTTTGTCGCGAAGCTTATCTCTACCTACTTTTAGCATAGATTCATTGATATCAGCTAATACAACTAAGCCATCATCACCGACAATTTGCGAGAATTTAGCCGTTAAATCACCAGTACCACCGGCAAGATCCAAAACTTTTTGACCTTTACGAACACTACTATACTCAATAGTGATTTTTTTCCAGATACGATGAATACCAAATGACATAAGATCATTCATAACATCATATTTATCAGCAACAGAATGAAAAACTTCTGCTACCCGTTTTACTTTATCTTGCTTTAAAACTTGAGTGTAACCAAAATCAATTTTATCTTGATTTTCATCATTTTGCTGTGAAGATGATTGAGACATAAAAATTCACCTATCATAAATAGTTAGCTTATTTTAGCATAAGCTAACCTAAATGTGATGGACTAAATTAATAACGATTCAACCATTTGAGAAACGATTTCGAAATGTTGTAATGGTGTGGAGTTCGCTGGCAAATCATGTTCGTGAATGACTAAATCAAACTGATAACTATTTTTTAACCCATTCAATACTTCATTAGATTTAGCAAAAATTTGATTATAGTATTTAACCAACGTATCAAAATCAATTGAGGTAAAGAGTAATTTATTAGCATCTTCAACAGCTTTGGACATACGTTCTACATGCAACATAGCTATTCTAAGATAATCATTTTCACTCAAATAACGTTTATTTTCTGTTGTAGATATTTCTCGTTGAATGTAGTTAATATAACCATTTGAAACATATTGTGTGTTATAAATATTAGCTAATTGTACCGGCAATTCATTAAATTTATCATGCCCTATAATCGCTACTTTTTTAACAAAAAAAGGTTTCGCTGCCTTAGCAATATAAGACCAGTTTTGATAAGGATTTTCTCGAATTTGTGTCGCACTAATATTAACAAAATCACGATCAGCATCAACAATAACAACAGGGCAACCAAAATAGCGTTCATGATGTTTGACATCTTGTGATTCGCTAGTAAATACAACAGTAGGTTCGATTTTATGTTCCAATAAAATACGTTTTATACTGTCACTCCAATCTTGCCAACCGTTGGGATAATAGTTAATACCCGCTTCATCAGAAATATGAATGTGAATATTATGTCTATCTTTAAAGGTTTCTTTCAACCATGAGAAACGATCACTTACTTGAGGCTGTCTAGGCAGGCGACTTTTTTCAAACAGTTGTTTATCACGTATTGCCTCACAACCCAACATGACATGCAGTTCATCTACTTGTGTCAATGCTTTTTCAATAAGATAAATATGACCACTATGTAACGGATAAAACTTACCAAAAATTAAACCAACTCGATGTTTAGATGACATAATCATTACCAATCAATTTCAAAACTGGATACTAATGTACAGAAAAAACAACCATTTTCTAACCAATTGATGCTATTTAATATAATAAAATTACAAAAGTGTTAACTTCATCAATTAAATTCATCAATTGTTAGAATCATACCAATTAAGATTGATATTTTATAGCAGATAACACAATCCCTGTTGCTACAGAAATATTTAAAGCCGACATATTATCATTGCCTTGCAAATGGATAATACTATCAGCACAGTTAATTAATTTGTTATTAATTTGTTGAAATATAACTAAGGCAACTTTCTTGGTAAATTTGAATTGTGATAACTCAGTGGATGAAATCGATTTTAATTGACATGGTAATAATGCAATAACTTGATAGCCATGTTGTTTTAACAAATCAATAGATGCTATAAAATCATCACTTTTAATAGATTCAACAGCTTCAATACCACCTTCAGCAACACGCATTGCGGCACCACTATCGAGTAAGTTAGTTTGCCGTAAAATTACGCCATTAACACCAAAAAAAGCTGCACTACGCATTAACCCACCTAAGTTATGCGGATTATTCACATCATCAACAGCAATAATGCAATCTTGAGCTTGATCATCATATTCATCTAAATAATCAAGCAAAGTGAGCGGTATACGTTTTTTAACAATTAAACAAACACCACCATGATGTGGAGTTTGTGTGATTTTAGTAATTTGCTCTGTTGAGACAACATCATAACCAAGACGTTGTTTGACTAACCAATTAATTAATTCTTTAAATTGATAAGTCATTTCTTGAGTAATAAATAATTTAACAATAGCCAAACGTCGATGCTTAAATACCGCTTTACAACTATTTTCGCTGTAAACTAATGTCTCTTCCTTTTTTTGACGATAGCCATCATAACCGAATGTTGGTACTTGTTCATTATCTCGAACTTTTTTCTGCCATGGGGAATCATATTCATCCGTTAAATCAAATTGTTCTTTAGCGGGTTTTACGGTTTTATTAAATTTTTTTGGTTTAAAGGTTTCGATCCGGTCATGTTTTGCTTTTGAATCAGTGTGAAAACCATCATTATTACGTTTATTTTTATAATCACCGCCTCGTTCTTTGGCTGATCGGGTTTTCACTCTTGCTTCGCTGTTTTTAGCATAAAAAATAGTGGGTTTACTTTTTTCACTAGTATCGTTCATATTATTCCCAATTAAAGGCAGTTATCGTGTACGAATGGTTGGTGCAACTTTATCTAATACACCATTAACAAATTTATGACTATCTTCTGCACCAAAGGTTTTAGTAAGATCAATAGCTTCATTTATAACAACTTTATAAGGAACATCATGTCGCTTCATTAACTCATATAGCGCAATTCTTAATACGGCTAATTCAACTTGACCTAGTTCATCAACAGTTCTTTCTGTTAAATAAGGAGTCATTTTCTCATCTAATTCTGCGGTATTTTTGGCAACACCATGCAGTAATTCTCTAAAATATTTGGTGTCGACACCTTTCATATCTTGTTCAGCCATGAAGCTGCTCTCAACATCAGCAAGATCATTTCTAGAAATTTGCCAAGAGTAAATAGCTTGAACTGCACACTCTCTTGCTCGACGACGAGGATTAACTAACGCCACTAAATTACTCCTTAATTGTTTTAATCACATTTAACATTTCAAGTGCGGTTAGTGCCGCTTCTGCACCTTTATTGCCCGCTTTAGTTCCTGCTCGTTCAATGGCTTGTTCGATACTTTCAGTAGTTAAAATACCAAAACCAACTGGTATCGTAAAATCTAAACTAGCATTCAATAACCCTGAACTTGATTCGCCAGCAACAAAATCAAAATGAGCAGTACTACCACGGATAACCGTGCCCAATGCAACAATTGCATCATATTTTTTTGACTGTGCAGCAACTTTTGCTGCTAAAGGAATTTCATAAGCGCCTGGCACCCAAATAACGGTAATATTGTTATCGTCTACTTCACCGATACGAGTAAGTGCATCTATGGCACCATTAACTAAACTTTCATTAATAAATTGGTTAAAACGTGCCACAATAATCGCTACTTTGGCTTCAGGCGCAGCAACTTTACCTTTAATTGTTTGCATATTCATTCCTTACCGATTGATTCTGGATGCAATTTTATAATCTCTTTCAGAGATAAAAATCATTAGGCGATTATACCACAAATTAAAGGCTTATCCTATTAGCAAAAAGAGGATTTAATCTATTTAAGACAAGCTTTAATGAAAATAGTTATTAACTATTTATAGTATGAAAATAGTTAATTTATTAAAGGTCATTTTTGCATTTATTAATAATTATTTATTTGATAACTATTCTATTATGTACTTATAATCAATTGAAATATTTTACCTATTATAAAAAATTTATTGTTATTGCTTGCAAGCTGTTATTAACGAATTACAATGGTTATGGAAAAGCTTTTTATTTAAAGAGGTATTATTAATGTACATTAACACCATTCGTGATGAATTAAATCAGGCAATTGACGTGTTGGGCAACTTCGTTGCAAACGATGACAATCTAAAAAAAATCCAACAAGCAGCTATTTTAATTGCAGACTCATTTAAACAAGGTGGAAAAGTACTTTCATGCGGTAATGGCGGATCACATTGTGATGCAATGCATTTTGCTGAAGAACTAACTGGACGTTTTCGTGATAACCGCCCTTCATATCCAGCAATTGCTATATCTGATGTTAGTCACATCTCATGCGTGGGCAATGATTATGGTTTCGATTACATATTTTCTCGTTACGTTGAAGGCGTAGGACAAAAAGGTGATGTATTATTAGGCATTTCAACTTCAGGAAATTCAGCTAATGTACTTAAAGCAATTGAAGCTGCTAAACAAAAAGGTATGAAAATTATCACACTGACAGGTAAAGATGGCGGGAAAATGAATGGATTAGCTGATGTTGATATTCGTGTACCACATTTTGGCTATGCAGATCGTGTACAAGAAATCCATATCAAAGTAATTCATATTTTAATTCTACTTATTGAAAAAGAGATGGCTTAATATGTGCGAATTATTGGGTATGAGTGCCAATGTACCGACCGATATTTGTTTTAGTTTTACTAGCTTAATCAAACGTGGGGGCGATAAAGGTCCTCACAAAGATGGCTGGGGTATAACTTTCTATGAAGGTAAAGGATGTCGAACGTTTAAAGATCCTCAGCCATGTAGTTTTTCACCCATTGCTAAATTGGTTCAACAATACCCAATAAAATCAACTGCTGTTGTTGCTCATATCCGCCAAGCTAATCGCGGTGGTGTTGCACTAGAAAACACTCATCCTTTTACCCGAGAACTATGGGGTAAAAATTGGACTTTTGCACATAATGGGCAATTAACTGATTATGAAAAATTAGATACAGGAATATTTCAACCAGTTGGATTAACTGATAGTGAATATGCCTTTTGTTATTTAATAAATGAATTACATAAAAAATACCCACAGCAACCATCCAATAATATTGAGCTTTTTGAATATATTAGAGAGTGTGCAATTAAACTAACTCAATTAGGTATTTTCAATATGCTACTTTCTGATGGTGAGTATGTGTTTGCCTATTGTTCAACTAATCTACACTGGATCACCCGAAAAGCACCATTTGGAAAAGCCAAGTTGATTGACGAAGATGTTGAGATAGATTTTCAAAAACATACGACACCAAATGATGTAGTAACAATAATCTCAACTATGCCATTAACTTCGAACGAAGTATGGACTAAGTTAGCTAGTGGTGAAGCAATTTTATTTAAAAATGGCGAAATTAGCCAATCTTCCTCATCTTAACCTTAGTCATAGGTGGCTCATTTTTGAATAAATATTCTAAATATCCTAAAGTTAATAGACCGACTAACGTTAAGATTATCCATGGTAAATGCGGTAAACCGATTTGGAGGGCCAGATCATAAAGCCAGCCAGCACCAGTATAACCAATAAAACCACCTAATGCCAATCCCAACCGACTAAACCCCATATAGCTACCTTTAGCTTTAGGGTTTGTTAAAACAGTTGCTAATGTTTCTCTAGCTGGTTCAGCAATAATAGCCCCAAAATAAAACAATGCTATAAGAGAGAGTAAAATAGATAATTGTGATGTAAAGCCAATAATAATAAAAGCAAACGACATCAACAATAATCCAAATTTAAGACGTTGATCCAATCTGAAATATTTTTCACTTATTCGAGCAAGAGGATAAAGCAAACATAGTGATATTGTCGCTTGGATAGCATACATCCATTTTACATAACTAGGGCTACCCGATACGTTGGTAATGGTTAAAGGTAACATCAACATAATTTGCACCCACAGCACATAATAACCAGTTAAAGTAAGTACATAATGAGTAAATTTTCTATCTTTGAGAACCATCTTCATGCCGTTAATAATCGGTGCTTTACCAATTGCAATATGATAGGCCGGTAAATAAATCAGATTAAAAATACCACATAAGAAGAAGATAAAAGCGCCACACCAACAAACTAATTGGAAATCATAATCTATTAAGATACCACCAATCAGTGCGCCGATAACGGCACCGGCATTATCTTGTATCATTAGTAGCGAAATAAACTTGCCTCGTTCATGAGGGCGAGTAAATTTGATAGTTAATCCCATTCTAGGAGGATCAAATAGCAAACCGCCCAATGCCGAAAGTAAACAAGATATTAATAATAACCAATGTTCTGTTGCTAATGCCATTGAGATAAATCCAATTGACCGCAAAAACATACCGGTAATTATCATTGGTTTAGCGCCAAAGCGATCAGCGATTGCCCCACCAATCAAACCAAATCCTTGCTGAACAAATTGACGAAAACCTAAAGCAAAACCAACAAATAATGCACTCCAACCAACTTGACTAACAAAATGAGTAGAGACCAATGGAAATACTACATAAAATCCCAACACAATAAACAAATTATCTAACAATAATATGTATCGACCTTTTTTGCGAACTTGTGAAGGAATTGGCATCTATTTTACTCTTTCGTTTAAATAACCTTGATAATCAGGAATTTCAATTTCCACTTCTTGAGTAAATATTGAGGATTGTATTAAAGCGTTCGCGGTGGCTTGATTAGTGGCAACAGGAATATTCCAAACTGTTGATAAGCGTAACAACGCTTTTACATCTGGATCATGAGGTACGGCATTTAGTGGATCCCAGAAAAATATCAGAATATCAATTTTACCTTCAGCAATTAAAGCACCGATTTGCTGATCGCCCCCCATAGGCCCACTGAGCATTGGTGTAATATCTAAACCGGTCTCTTTTTTTATTAATGTGCCTGTCGTACCTGTTCCACATAAATTATGATGAGAGAGCTCTTCGCGATTTTTTTTGCACCAATTCAATAATGCTTCTTTTAAGTGGTCATGTGCCACCAAAGCAATATTTTTTTTTGCAGGTAATTTTCGAGTAATATACTGCATTAAAATAGTCCTAATTGATTATTATTTTTTTATTTTTATCAGACTATCTATTAAAGCGCAAGCGGTATTTAATGAAAAGATCACAACAAAAAAGGCACCTAAGTGCCTTTTATTTAATCTTAAGATAAAGTTAATTAGAATTGATAAATTAATCCTAATGCTACAGTATCTTTAGCGGTTGCTTTGATTTGAGATTTAGTAAATGTACCATCTTCATATAAACTACGACGTGCACCAATATCATTTTTATCTAACAAGTTGATTTTGTAATCAACAATTGCTGATAAGTTTTTATTGAAGTCATAAGTTAAACCTACATCAACATATTTAGCTAAATCATTACCTTTAAGACCGCTATCATTAGTTAAACTAGATGCATCTTTAACTTTGTGTTGAATATAAGCAACAGATGGTGTTAAACGACCAATATCAAAATCAATACCGTATTGCGCAACTAATTCAAAACCTTTGGTTTTTAAATCATCAGCCTTACGGGTTGTTGAAGCATTGTCCCAACCGGCTTTTTGTTTACCTTGAATATAAAGTGCTGCTAAATAAAGATTGTCGTTGTCATATTTAACACCTGCTGACCATGCTTTAGCATCTTTATGACCACCTGTTTGTGCATAACCGGCACCGATTGATAAACCTGTATCTAATACATCCCAATCAATTACCGAACCCCAAGCTTCAGCGCTGTCATGAGCAGTACGTTCGTGATGATTTAGATATTGAGTTGAACTATTGTCCCCATTATCTGCATATTGAACTGCAAAACGTAGACCGTTAACTAAACCAAAGAAGTCTGAGTTACGATAAGTAGCCACTGCTTTGGTTCTTGCTGTTAATGCATAGATATCATTATTTGATGCATCACCACCAAACTCTGGTAAAACGTCAGTATATGAAGTTAAGGTTTTTAATACCCCATCGTTACGGCCATAATCAAATGAACCAAAATCACCAAAGTTTAGACCTGCATAAGCATAACGAGTTTCGTTATCAGCATCAGATCCTGTTTTAGCTTCATATTCCCAGCGACCATAACCACTTAAGCCATCTGTGATTTGTGTTTGTCCTGACATCCCTAAACGAGCAGTGGTTTTGTCACCTTCGCCAGTTTGGTTATCACGATCAGTAATATAGTTTAAGGCATAAACTCGACCATAAAAATCAACTTTATTACCATCTTTGTTCCATACTTCAATTGAAGCGCTTGCTGTACCTGCAACTAATAGAGCAGGAATAGCGATTGCTAATAGATTACGTTTCATTTAGTTACCCTCTTAGGTATTTTATTATTAAAGATACAAAATATTTTGTTCTTGATTTAATAAATAGCTGCTGTTAATTAGCAACTAAATTATTACTGGGATATCTATTATTATTGTTAAATACTAGATTTTTATTGCAAACACTATGGATTAATAACGTTTATAAGATATTATTCTGCGAATTGAGACTATTTTATGACTTAAAATAATATTTTTTTAAGCATAAAATGTTTTTTTAGATAATATGACGTTCAATAGATGAAAAAAAAGGCACCTAAGTGCCTTTTATTGATATTTAAGATATCAAGCGATTAGAATTGGTAAATTAAACCAACACCTAACACATCTTTAGTACCTGGTTTATTTAAGTGACGATCACGTTGAGTCTCAGTATTTAATGCTGCACCTACATCTTTACGATCTAACAAGTTGAATTTATATTCAACAATTGCACTGAAGTTTTTGTTAAGATCATAAGTCGCACCTAAAGATACATATTTAGCTAAAGGAGAATTTACTCCATGATGAATATAACGAGTGTTGTCATATACGTAATTTGCTGAATCATATTTAAATTTATGTTGAACATAAGCTAAAGATGGCGTTAAGCGACCAACTGGTAAATCAATACCATATTGAGCCACTAATTCAAAACCTCTAACTTTACCATCAACATATGTTTCATATAATGTTTGATGATTTTGATTTACTAATGAATATCTCACTAGGTTTTTAATTTTACTTTGGAAATAGTTAGCACCTAAATATAAATTGTAGTTATCATATTTAATACCAGCTGCCCAAGTACTTTGACGATTATGACTAGTTGAAGTTTGAGCATAACCTGCACCAGCAGTTAAACCTGTATCAAAAATACGCCATTGAACATTTGCACCATATGCTTCACGAGATACATCGTCATATTTAATGCTATCAGTGAAACCAAAACCATATTTATCATCGTCATATAGAGAGTTATCACCATTATCAGCATATTGTAATGCAAAACTTAAATCATCAGTTAAACCGAAGAAGTTGTTGTTACGGTAAGTAGCAACAGCTTTAGTACGAGCTGAAAGTACGTTCCAATCGTTGTTTGCTGCTTCACCACCAAATTCTGGTAATACGTCAGTATAAGCAGTAATAGCTTTTAACACACCGTCGTTACGACCATAGTCGAATGAACCTGCATCACCAAAGTTTAAACCAGCAAATGCGTAACGAACTTCGTTACTTGAATTTTTACCAGCTTTAGCTTCATATTCCCAACGGCCATAACCAGTAATGCCGTCAGTGATTTGAGTTTGACCAGACATACCTAAACGAGCTGAAGTATCATCACCTTCATCTGCTTGACCACGGTCAGTAATGTGGTTAGCTGCTTTTACTCGACCATAAAAGTCAACTTTATTACCGTCTTTGTTCCATACTTCGATAGAAGCATTTGCACCAGCTGCTACTAAAAGAGCAGGGATAGCGATTGCTAATAGATTACGTTTCATTTCTTACCCTCATGGTTATTTCTATAAAAAGACACGTCTTTAAGTTGTGTCAATTTTTACAATGATTATTCATCCAAAAATAATGTTTATAACTAACGTTTTTAACTATTATTTTCATCTTACTTTTTACAGTAGTGTAAATTATGTATAAAAATTTATTAAAATCAAGTGAACTTTTCGTTAAACGTGATGTCTAAGCTTAAAATAGCGTCTGTTTGATTATTTTTTAATCATTTGTAAAGTTTTGTTAATTCAATATTTGCTATCAACTGACCAAAAGTCAGTTGATAATTTGTACAAATTTTAGAAATTTGCATTACGTGGAGTTCTTGGGAATGGGATCACATCACGAACATTTTGGACGCCAGTGACATAAACAATAAGACGTTCAAAACCTAGTCCAAAACCTGAGTGAGGTACAGTACCATAACGACGTAAATCACGGTACCACCAATAATCCTCTTTTTTAAGGCCTAATTCATCCATACGTTTATCTAACATATCCAAACGTTCTTCACGTTGTGAACCACCTATGATTTCACCAATCCCTGGGGCTAATACATCCATTGCCGCAACAGTTTTACCATCATCATTCATACGCATATAAAACGCTTTAATATCTTTAGGATAATTTTTAACAACAACTGGCGCTTTAAAATGTTGTTCAGCTAAATAACGTTCATGTTCAGATGCCAAATCAATACCCCAACTTACTGGATTTTCAAATTTAGCATCACAGTTTTGTAAAATAGTAATAGCATCAGTGTAGTCCACTTGGGCAAAATCAGCATTAATAAAGCTTTCAAGACGATTAATAGCATCTTTATCAATATACTGTGCGAAAAACTGCATATCATCAGCTCGTTTTTCAAGTACTGTTTTAAAGACATATTTCAACATATCTTCAGCAAGTTTGGCATTATCGTTAAGATCAGCAAACGCCACTTCTGGCTCCATCATCCAAAATTCAGCTAAATGGCGTGTAGTATTTGAGTTTTCAGCTCTAAAAGTAGGACCAAAGGTATAGACTTTTGAAAGTGCACATGCATAAGTTTCTGCATTAAGTTGCCCAGAAACAGTTAAAAAAGCTTCTTTACCAAAAAAGTCTTTATCAAAATCAACCTTACCATTATCTGTTTTAGGTAGATTTAACATATCCAGTGTTGAAACCCGGAACATTTCACCGGCACCTTCAGTATCAGAGGCAGTAATAATTGGTGTTGAAAGCCAGAAAAAACCTCGTTCATCAAAAAACTGGTGAATAGCTTGTGCTAAGGTATGTCGTACACGAGTAATCGCACCAACAATATTGGTTCTTGCGCGTAAATGAGCAACTTCGCGAAGATATTCTATTGAGTGACGTTTAGCGGCCATTGGATAAGTTTCAGGATCATCAACAAAACCATAAACTTCAACTTGCGTTGCTTGTAGTTCATATTTTTGTCCTTGACCTGGAGATTCAACAACTTTACCAGTCACTTTTACTGAACAGCCCGCAGTTAAACGCAAAATATCTTGTTCATAATTTGGTAAGTCTTTTTCAATTACCGCTTGAATTGGATCAAAACAAGAACCATCATACACAGCCAAAAATGAGATACCGGCTTTAGAATCACGGCGAGTTCTTACCCAACCTTGAACTGAAATGGTGCTACCAACAGCAATTTTACCTTGTAGCACGTCAACAATAGGAGCAACAGAATTCATTTTAATTATCCATCTCTATTTATTATTTATATAGTAAGTAATCTTAAAAGTAATATATAAGCTGAGTTTTAATATTCATTTAAGTATTATCAAAAATTGATAGTACAGATTATTTATAAGACTATATCACTTTGTTTAATTATTAATATTAATCATCAATATGATTATTAATGATTGACTTTAAATGTTCTTTTTAATTCGTCAATAAAAGCCAAATCTTGTGAAATTGTTTTACCAGGACTATCAGATAATTTAGCTACAGCTTGATTATTGCACTCCGTTAGTTTTAATACAATGTTTAACGATTTGGTATTTACTTCTGTAGATGGAATATCACAAGCAAGAAAACCACCGATACCAAAGGATAATTTCACCCGATGATTAAAGTGTCGATAAATTTTCAGCGCTTTATCAAAGTTTAGACTATCAGAGAACACCAGTAATTTTGTTTTAGGAGCAATTCCTAATTGCTGATAATGGCTAATCGCTTTTTCACCCCATTCAATCGGATCGCCCGAATCATGGCGTAGTCCTTGATAATGAGATGCGAAATAATAGTCAAAATCACGTAAAAAAGCATCCATAGTGATACAATCTGTTAACGCAACGCCCAAATCATCCGGATATTCATCTAACCAAACTTGTAATGCCGTTTTTTGGCAATCATGCAAGTTAGGGCTTAAACGTTGATGGGCTTGGAACCATTCATGGGCTTGAGTACCAACTGGGGTTAACCCTAAACGATATGCCAATAAATAATTACTAGTACTATGAAAATTGGCAAAATGATTTTGTAAATAACTCACTACCGCTTCTTGTACTGCAAAAGAGTAGCGTCGTCGTGTGCCAAAATCCAGCAAATTAAAACCTGACATATCAAGATCATTAGTTTGATCATCAAATCTAGCTAATTTATATTTAAGCCTTGCTAATGCTTGTTCAACACCAATATTTGGCGAACGATCTTTATGAACAATTTCGCTAATAACCGCTAGCAATGGCACTTCCCACAAAATAACATCAACCCATTTGCCTTCAATTTGAATCGCCAGCAAACCATCTTCGTTTTTAATGGTTAATAACTGACTATTAAAACGCCAGTTTTTTAACCAGTTTAAATAATCAGATTTAAAAAAGGTAATACCAGATAAATAGGCAAACTCATCATCGGTAAGTGTTAAAGACTCCATTAATTTAACTTGATGGGCGATTTGATCGGCATATTGACCAAGTAGATCATCACTACGACAGCGAAACTGTGCAACGACTGTCGCTTCAGGATAATGATGAAAAACGGCCTGCTGCATATGCAACTTATAAGCATCAGTATCTAATATTGATGTAATTATTGCGGGTAACATGTCTATCTATTATCAGTTCTTTAAAGAAAATTCCGATAATTATAGCAGAATAATAATTAAGATATAAATTAATTATCTAATAAGATTATTTTTAATAGGCTATAATAGTTCATATAGACATTTTGGTAAAATTAATCGAAATTCATTCCAAAATGATAAACAAATATAATTCATTCTATTTTAAAAGAATAATCATAGACACTAATGGGTATTAACCCCGTTTTGATTAATTTGAATACATAATTAGCACACCACTTACAAAGGTATATAAACATGAGTACAACGACAACTGATATACAACCGACTGCTAAATATCGTCATGACTATAAAACACCAGACTTTACTATTACTGACATCGATCTTGATTTCGATTTAGCGGCAGAAACAACTACAGTTATCGCCCGTAGTCATATTATCAAAAAAAATTCTCAAGCTAACGATTTAGTATTAGATGGCGAAGAACTTAAATTAGTTTCGGTAAATATTGATGAACAACCTTGGTCTGATTATCAAATCACAACAACGGGATTAACGATTAATAATGTCCCTTCCGAATTTACCTTAACTATCGTTAATCAAATTAAGCCTATCGATAATACAGCACTTGAAGGATTATATGTTTCTGGTGATGCATTATGCACTCAATGTGAAGCAGAAGGTTTCCGCCACATTACTTACTACCTCGATAGACCGGATGTTCTAGCTCGATTTTCAACTAGAATTACTGCTAATAAACAACAATATCCTTACTTATTATCTAATGGTAATCGCATTGCACAAGGAGAACTTTCCGACGGTAGACACTGGGTGCAATGGCAAGATCCATTTCCTAAACCGGCCTATTTATTCGCATTAGTAGCTGGTGATTTTGATATTTTAAAGGATCACTTTATCACCCGTACTAATCGAAAAATTGATTTAGAAATTTATGTCGATAAAGGCAATTTAGATCGTTCACAATGGGCAATGACCAGCTTAAAAAATGCTATGCGCTGGGACGAAAGCCGTTTTGATTTAGAATATGATTTAGATATCTTTATGATTGTAGCAGTTGATTTTTTCAACATGGGAGCAATGGAAAATAAAGGCCTTAACATTTTCAATTCTAAATATGTCCTTGCTAAACCACAAACTGCCACTGATGATGATTATATCGGTATTGAATCAGTAATTGGTCACGAATATTTTCATAATTGGACCGGTAATCGAGTCACTTGTCGCGATTGGTTCCAACTTAGTTTAAAAGAAGGATTAACGGTATTTAGAGATCAAGAATTTACTTCTGACCAAGGACTTAGAGCAGTTAAACGTATTGCCGATGTCAAACTACTGCGCACCGTACAATTTGCTGAAGATGCAAGCCCAATGTCTCACCCTATTCGTCCGGAACAAGTAATTGAAATGAATAACTTTTATACCGTTACCGTATACGAAAAAGGTGCAGAAGTGATTCGTATGATGCATACATTATTAGGTGAAGATAACTTCCAGGCTGGTATGAAACTTTATTTCCAACGCCATGATGGTAGTGCAGCAACTTGTGATGATTTTGTTGCAGCTATGCAAGATGCATCAGGTATTGATTTAACTCAGTTTAAATTATGGTACAGTCAATCAGGCACACCAGTGTTAACAGTAACGGACAGTTACAATCCACAAAATCAACAATATACCTTAACTGTTGAGCAACATACGCCGGCAACGCAAGATCAAAGTCAAAAACAAGCGCTACATATTCCATTGGATATCGAACTTTATCAACAAAATGGCGATGTGATCGCATTGCAATATCAAAATAAACCTATTCATCACGTACTAAATGTAACCCAATCCAGACAAGAATTTGTTTTTGATCATGTTTCAGAAAAACCAATTGTTTCACTATTAAGAGATTTTTCAGCGCCGGTAAAACTCAATTATGATTATCAAGATCACGATCTTATATTCTTAATGCAACATGCCAGCAATGCTTTTAGTCGTTACGATGCAGCGCAAATGTTATTAGCAAAATATGTGCATATGAATGTAAATAATTATCATCAGAATTTATCAATGACGATTCCTGAGTCAGTATTAGATGCTTTTAGAGGAATATTACTATCAGATACTGCTGAACCGGCACTTATCGCACAAATACTGACTTTACCTTCGGAAAATGAATTGGCAAATCTATTTGATATCGTTGATCCGATAGCGATTTATCAAGTTCGCCAATTCTTATTAGGTGTCTTTGCTAATGAACTCTATGATGAACTAACCGCGGTTTATCATCATAATCAAACTGCACAATATCAGATTGAACATGCAGATATTGGCAAACGCATGCTAAAAAACTGCTGTTTATCATTATTAGCTTACGCTAATGATAAATCGCTAGCGAATACTTTAGTCGAACAACAATATCAACAAGCCAATAACATGACAGATTTATTAGCGGCGCTTACCACAGCAGTAAAAGCGCAATTAACATGTCGACATACATTACTCTCTGATTTCGACAATAAATGGTATCAAGATGGTTTAGTGATGGATAAGTGGTTGGCTTTAAATGCGACAAGTCCAGAGCAAAATGTATTATCAACAGTGAAAAAACTGCTTAATCATCGCTCTTTTTCACTCAATAATCCAAATCGAATAAGAAGTCTAATTGGTGCTTTTGTTAACAATAATCCTGTTGCTTTTCATGCTGAAGATGGCAGTGGTTACCATTTCTTAGTTGAAATATTAATGGAACTAAACCAGAAAAACCCACAAGTGGCATCAAGACTTATTGATCCACTTATTCGATTAAAACGTTATGATGAAAATCGTCAGAAAAAAATGACAGCTGCTTTAGAAAGCTTATTAAAACTAGATAACTTATCTAAAGATCTATATGAAAAAATCACTAAAGCGTTAGCTGCATAATAAATTAACAACATTAAAAGGAGCAAAATCCCATCTTGCTATTGGTCAATAAGATTCAGTTAAGGTGGGATTTTTAATTAAACAACAGCAAATTTGCTACCCAAAACCCCGTTCCTCAAAATTTTTGCCGAAATTAAAATGAGTTTGAAAAATGACAATGATAAAAGAAATTAGCCCATTACAACTAAAACAAAAAATTGAGAGTAAAGCACCACTCTATTTACTTGATGTCCGAGAAGCTAATGAAGTCGCCATTTGTATGCTTGACGGCGCCAATCATATTCCAATGAATTTAATACCGCTTTATTTAGATAAAATTCCTGACGGGGTAGATATTGTGATTTATTGCCATCATGGTGTAAGAAGCCTCAATGTGGCTAACTATCTGGTCGAAAATGGTTTTGATAGTGATTTTCTATATAATTTAACTGGTGGCATTGACGCATGGGCACAACGCATTGATACCAGTATGCCTAAATATTAAATAGCCCGTATTTAAACGGGCAAATTTATTATTCTTGAGGCATGACCCAATAACCATTTTGATTATGTTCTTTCATATAATCTTTAAATTGCTGCGACTGATAAATGCGTTTTATATCTTTTGCCCACTGGCTATTTTCATTACCACCATTAACCACCACCATGATTTCTAAATCAGGGATAATTGTTTCTGATAACAGCGCTTTTTTCGAATCTATATTGGCAGAATAAACGATACTTCCCGGAATTACGGCAAAGTCTAACTCATTTAAGACTCTAGGAATATTGGCAGAATCCATTTCAACAATATCCACACCAGCAATATTTTCGGCAATATCATTTTTGCTAACAATGATTGGATTAGTATTTGGTTTTAACTTAATCCAACCGGCTTTTTCCAATAAATTATATGAGCGAGCCGCATTTGAGGCATCTTGAGGAATACCAATTTTAGCACCAGAAAAGACATTTTTGATTGAAGTATATTTATTCGAAAATATTGCCGCAGGCACTGAAGGTACATGCACTACCGGTTTTAAGTTAGCTTTACGTTGACTATTAAAAACGTCCATATAAGCGGTATGCTGAGCGACAGTTAAATCTATACTTCCTTCACTTAATGCTACATCAGATTCTAATAAATGCGGAAAATTAACTAATTTAACTTTATAACCTTCAGCTTCAAGTATTGGTTTAACAGCATCTTTGAATAGATCATTATACGGTCCTGGTGATACCCCCATACTGATCTCTTTTTTAGTTTGATTATCAACCTTAGATGATGAGTTATCACATGCGCTAATTAAAAAAATAGAACTAAATAATGCCAATAGTGCAACATTGTTAACAAATTTTTGTTTGATAAAACTTATTTTCATTTGAACTATCCTCAGTGAAATGTAAATTTAACAAACACTCTAACATAGAAATAACAATTCATTTATTCCATGTACTTCTATCTTATAACTTTTTGGAATAAGTTATAAAAAACGATTATTAGAGCAAAAAAATCAGCTGTGCTACCGTAAATGTATCAAAAATTGATAGCTATTGGATATGCCATGACTGACACGATTGCCCCTATTATTGAGCAACTTTTTCTTGATTTACACAAAAATCCAGAACTTTCCAATCAAGAATTTGAAACAACAAAAAAGTTAAGAACTTGCCTAGAACAAGCTAATATTCGTATTTTAGAACTGGGGGCAAAAACTGGGGTTATCGCCGAAATTGGCTCAGGAAGCCCAGTTGTTGCTTTACGAGCAGATATTGACGCCCTACCCATAGATGAACAATCTGACTGTCAATACCGTTCAACCAAACAAGGCGTTATGCATGCTTGTGGTCATGACCTGCATACATCTGTGTTAATGGGGGCTGCTTATTTATTAAAAGCCAATGAACAGCAACTAAAAGGAACAATTCGGTTACTTTTTCAACCCGCCGAAGAAAATTTTAGTGGCGCGTTACATTTTATCGAAATTGGTGCACTCAATGGGGTTGATGCCATTTTTGGTATGCATAATAATCCTAACTTAACCATTAACCAAATGGCTTCACGAGCAGGCCCATTTTCGGCTAATGTAGATCGTATTGAAATTACGGTAAAGGGAATTGGAGCACACGCTGCAAGACCTGAATCAGGTATTGATCCAATTGTCATTGGTGCACAGATTGTTAATGCGATACAAACAATTTCCAGTCGTACCATAAGTGGACTCGACCCAGTAGTGGTTAGCATTACCAAATTCTTAGGTGGAAACACTTGGAATGTGATCCCTGAAATAGTTGAAATGGAAGGTACCGTAAGGACACTTACCCCCGATATAAGGCTAAAGGTCAAGCAACAACTAACCAGTATTGTCGAAAATATTGCTCTTAGTATGGGTGCTGAAGCCGAGTTGAGATGGTTTGATGGACCACCATCAATCATAAATGTGGCTAAATGGGTCAATTTTTGCCAAAACATTGCTAAACAGGAAGGTTATGAGGTGGTAGACTTTCAACCACAACTCGGCGGTGAAGATTTTGCTCACTACTTACATCATGTTCCCGGTGCATTTATCAATCTTGGCTCGCAAAGCCCCTATGCACTACACCATCCTAAATTTTTAGTTAATCGTAATATGATAATGCCAGCAGCTAATTATCTCGCAAATCTTGCGCAACTAGGATTAATTGAATTAGCCCAACATTGATAGGTATAACATAATGATAAAATTTGAAAATGTATCGAAACAATATGAACGCAATGGAATTACGACTCAAGCATTACAAAACATTAATTTAACCATCCAAAAAGGCGATATTTATGGCATTATTGGCTATAGTGGTGCAGGAAAAAGTACACTAGTACGTCTTATAAATTTTCTGGAAAAACCGACACAAGGCGATGTTATTATTCAAAACCAATCATTAAATCAATTATCAAATCCACAACTACGGCAAGTACGTCGTAAAATTGGCATGATTTTTCAGCATTTCAATCTACTTGAATCGAAAACGGTATATGAAAACATTGCTATTCCTTTAGTATTAATCAAAAAAGACAAACAAGCGATTAAACAGAAAGTCTATGAACTGCTTGAGTTTGTTGGCTTAAGTGATAAAGCTCATAGCTACCCTAAAGAGCTATCAGGAGGCCAAAAACAACGTATTGGCATTGCCCGGGCTTTGGCCAATGATCCCGATATTTTACTTTGTGATGAAGCTACATCAGCACTCGATCCGCAAACCACGCAATCGATTTTGGAATTAATCAAAAAAATTAATGATCAATATAAAATTACAGTGGTGTTAATTACCCATGAAATGCATGTTATAGAGCAGGTTTGTCATAAAGTCGCGGTGATGGAAAAAGGTAAAATCATCGAACATGGCAATGTGCTTGATGTGTTTGGTCATCCAAAACATAAAACCACACAAAATTTTGTTAGCTCAGTAATTAATGATCAAATTCCGGCAGGAGTGGTTGAAAATCTCCTAGAGATAGAAGGAAATAAAAGTAATATTAAATTGTTTAAACTCGAATTTCTGGGTCGCTCAGCCTCAGAGCCTGTTATGAATTCACTAATATTACAACAAAAAGTCATCGTCAATATTTTATTTGCTCATATGTCAGAAATTGAAAAAACTGTATTGGGCAGCATGTTTGTTCAACTAAAAGGCAGTGATAGTAATATCGAACAATCGGTACAGTTTCTTCGTGAACATGGAGTCAACGTTACAGAAATCCAACATTGGGAGAACAACTAATGGAAGTAGTAAATGATTTTATCAATTATTTGAATACTAATTTTTTAAGCCGAGTAACGATTGAACAATACGCACAAGCTTCGTTAGACACTCTATATATGGTTGCTTTCTCTTTAATATTAGGCGCATTAATTGGTATTCCATTAGCAATTTGTTTAGTTACCACTCGACCTTCAGGCTTACTTGAAAATAAACGGGTTTATCAAATTATCAATCCAATTATCAATTTTGTTCGATCATTACCTTTTATTATTTTACTTTTTTCACTTCATTCATTTACTTACTTTATAGTTCGCACCTCTATCGGTACGACAGCAGCAATTGTGCCTTTAACATTTTATGTTGCTCCATATATCGCTAGATTAGTTGAAAACTCATTATTAGAAGTGAAGAGTGGTATTATTGAAGCAGCCGAATCTATGGGCGCAACACCAATACAAATTATTTGGCATTTTATGCTACCCGAAGCATTTAGCTCTTTGATTTTAACGTTCACTACCGCCACTATTGGTTTAATTGGTGCTACAGCGATGGCCGGTGCTATTGGCGCAGGCGGTATTGGTGATGTAGCCTATTCACAGGGTTATCAACGCTTTGATGATACAGTTATCTATATTTGTGTCGCGATTCTAGTTATCGCAATACAAACTGTACAAAGCATAGGGAATTATTTAGCTCGCAAAGCTCGACATGAATAACGACCTATAATAAATTGATATATAGTGGTACTCAATTAACAGTACCACTATGAAATTTCAATAAAACTCCGATTACGTCAACTATTACTAAGTTTTTTAGATAAAGTTTTAGCATAAAATGACGAACAATAAAATTCTTAATGTTTTATAATTAAGAAAGTGAAAATTATCAATTCATTTTAACGCATTTGTTTATTTACAATAATCAAGTAAAATACTCAAAATTCAATTATGGTAGTGTAGGAACACATTGTGACTGACACATTACAGCAAAATTTGGTCGAAATTCACGATATGTCTTTTTATCGTGGTACTCGGCCTATTTACAAAAATATGAACCTAACGGTACCCAAAGGCAAAGTCACCGCTATTATGGGACCATCAGGCATAGGTAAAACTACGCTATTAAGACTTATTGGTGGGCAATTAAAACCACAAGCTGGTCAAATTTTATTTGATGGTGAAGATGTACCTAGTATGACGCGCTCACGGCTATATGAAGTCCGTAAACGCATGAGCATGCTATTTCAATCAGGTGCATTATTCACTGACTTATCGGTATTTGATAATGTTGCTTACCCATTACGTGAGCACCTAAATTTACCTGAACCAGTTTTACATAATTTAGTCTTGATGAAGCTACAATCAGTAGGCCTTCGTGGCGCAGCCAATATGATGCCCTCCGAATTATCGGGTGGTATGGCTCGACGTGCAGCGTTAGCCAGAGCTATCGCTCTTGATCCGGATCTCATTATGTTTGATGAACCATTCGCTGGACAGGATCCGATATCAATGGGAGTGATCGTTAAGCTCATCGCTGAACTCAATCAATCGCTGGGCTTAACCTGTATTGTAGTTAGCCATGATGTTAATGAAGTGTTAAGTATTGCTGACTATGCATATATTGTTGCTGAACAACATATTATTGCCGGTGGAACATCTCAAGAATTGCGTAATAACCATGATTTACGCGTTAAACAATTCCTTGAAGGTTTAGCCGATGGTCCAGTACCATTTCACTATCCGGCTGTTGATTACAAATTAGACCTAAGTAGAGGTGTAAACTAATGTTGAACTTAATTGCAAAACTTGGGCAATCAATAATTAATATTATTGCAATGTTAGGCCGCTCAGGACTTATGCTATTTGGTGCACTTATCGGTAAACCTCAATTTAGCAAACAATTTCCATTACTTGTTAAACAATTTTATTTTGTCGGTGTACAATCGCTTTCCATTATTATCGTATCAGGTCTATTTATAGGTATGGTATTGGCATTACAAGGTTACTTTATTTTAACTACCTTTGGTGCCGAAGCAAGCTTAGGTATGTTAGTTGCCCTTGCTCTATTACGGGAGCTTGGTCCTGTGGTTGCGGGATTACTTTTTGCCGGCCGAGCTGGTTCAGCCCTAACTGCCGAAATTGGCTTGATGAAGGCCACTGAACAATTATCAAGTATGGAGATGATGGCGATCGATCCATTAAGAAGAATTATTGCTCCACGTTTTTGGGCGGGATTCTTCTGTATGCCATTTTTAACCGCAATTTTTGTCGCTGTAGGTATTTTAGGTGGAGTATTAGTCGGTGTTGATTGGAAAGGTATTGATGCTGGATTTTTCTGGTCTTCCATTCAAAGCAATGTCGATTGGTGGCACGATTTAGGTAACTGTTTTATTAAGAGCTTTGCATTTGCAATCGCTAGTACTTGGATTGCACTATTTAATGGTTATGATTGCGTGCCAACATCAGAAGGAATCAGTCGGGCAACAACCAACACTGTTGTCTATTCATCATTAGTTATTTTGGGGTTAGATTTTATATTAACCGCATTAATGTTTAGTAATTGAGGTCATTAAACATGAGTCGTCAAGTTGAAATTACAGTAGGATTTTTTATGGTACTGGTGATCTGCTCAGTACTATTTTTATGCTTTAGAGTTACTGATCCAACATCTTTTGCTAGTCATAATTCTTATCGTGTTTATGCTGTATTTGATAATATTGGTGGTTTAAAGGTAAGATCACCAATTAAAATTGGTGGAGTAGTAATTGGTCGTGTAAGTAATATTAACTTAAAATCAGTCAATGATGATGTTTACAAACCTTATGTTACTATGGATCTAGATGCCCAATACGATAAAATTCCGAGCTCTAGTTCACTTTCTATCAAAACCTCGGGTTTATTAGGTGAACAATTCATTGATATTAATTTTGGATTAGATCAAAACATTGAACAGGAATTAGATGCTTTAGATGCAGACAAGGCCTCTACACCAACCAATAATAATGTTAACAAGAAGCCTGTTTATCTTATAGACGGTTATGTGATTAACAATACTAAACCAGCAATGGTTATCGAAGATTTAATTGGACAATTTTTATATAGTACTGGTGGTTCGTCAGATAAAGACAAAAAACAAGATACTAACGAAAGTAAGGAGTAATTATGTTAACCAGATTGAAACAAAGCTTATTTTTAATACTTGCATTAATGATAAGTACAGCAGCGTTTGCAGAAAATGACCCATATAAAGATATGCAAGTTGCAGCAGACAAAATTTTTAATACCATGAAAGCGCAATCAGCGACGCTTAAATCAAATCCAAATAAACTTAAAGATATTGTCAGAGCTGACTTACTACCTTATGTACAAGTTAAATATGCTGGTGCACTCATCTTAGGTAATGCATATAAAACTGCAACTGATACACAACGTACGGCTTATTTCAACGCTTTCGAAAACTATCTAGTTCAAGCTTTTGCCCAAGCGCTTTCAATGTATAACGGTCAATCTTATCAAGTTGAAGCCTCAAAAGATTTAACCGGTAAATCGCTAATTTCTATCCGTGTATTACTAAATCAACCAGATAAAAATCAACAACCATTACGGATTGATTTCCAATGGCGAAAAAATACCGTAACTGGTGAATGGAAAGCTTATGATTTAATAGCGGAAGGCGTAAGTATGATTACAACCAAACAAAATGAATGGTCAACAATTTTACGCCAAGATGGAATTGACGCATTAACTAAACAGTTAAATGATCTATCTAATCGCAATATTGATCCAAACGCTAAACAAAAAGGTTAGTTCATCATGTCGCGAATCCAAGCAGAAAAACAACAAAATACACTTAATTTAATCGGTGAGCTTGATGCTCACTCATTAAATGATTTATGGTCAACACAAAAAACACTTTTAAATGGTGTAACGGATATCAATGTAACTCAAGTTACCCGCGTTGACTCTTCTGGGCTCGCGACACTAGTCTATTTTTGTAACCAATATAATATCAAATTAACCGGGATCAGCCCCCAGTTACAAACATTAATTGAACTTTATGATTTGCAAACGGTCATTAATCAGTAACTGTTAATGCAAATTCATAATAAAAAACCCCTTTCCTCAAAATTTTTTTAATAAACAAAATATAGATAATAAGAGTTTAAATAATGGATAAGCAAGAAATTATAGCTAAATTAAAAAATTCACTCGACCTCGATGATGTTCATGTAATGACGGATGATGGCAGCCACTTTCAAGTTATTGCAGTTAGTGAAATCTTTGCCGAATTAAGTCGAGTAAAAAAACAACAAGCTATATATGCACCTTTAGCCGAATTTATTAATGATAATCGGATCCATGCATTATCAATCAAAACCTATACGCCGACTGAATGGCAACGTGAGCGTAAATTAATGGGTTTATAATTAAACCCAATCAGCATTTTGACTTGAATTAAGGTTTTTAGCCACAACATAATGTTTTATTAAGAACCATAATCATTCGCATAAGGTATCGCAGTATGACTAACCCACTATTAAGCAATTCATCATTACCCCAATTTTCAAAAATTAAACCTGAGCATGTTCTGCCTGCTATTCAAGAGACATTAAACAACTGCCGTAAAACAATCGAATCAGTATTGGAACAAAATAGTGAATACACTTGGGATAACCTAATACAACCCATTGATGAAATGGATGAAAAATTTAGCCGAGCATGGTCACCAGTTAGTCATCTTAATTCAGTGAAAAATAGTCCTGAATTACGTGAAGCTTATGAAGCTTGTTTACCATTACTCTCGGAATACAGCACTTGGGTTGGACAACATAAACCGCTATATCAAGCTTACAAACAACTTAAAGATAGCAAGCATTATGAAAATTTAAGTAAGGCACAGAAAAAAGTGATCGACAATGCTTTACGTGATTTTGAATTATCTGGAATCGGCTTATCAGATGATAAACAAAAACGTTACGGTGAAATTGTTGCTAAACTGTCAGAATTATCATCGCAATATAGTAATAATGTATTAGATGCAACAATGGGATGGTCTAAACTAATTACTAATGTTGACGACTTGTCTGGATTACCTGAAAGTGCCTTAGCCGCAGCAAAAGAACAGGCAAAGGCTAAAAATCAAGAAGGTTGGTTACTGACTTTAGATATGCCAAGTTATTTACCGATTATGACTTACTGTGATAACCGAGACTTACGCTTTGAACTTTATCAAGCATATAATACTCGCGCATCCGATCAAGGGCCTAATGCAGGTAAATGGGATAATACCGATATTATTAAACAAATTTTATCACTTCGTGATGAACTCGCTAAATTACTCGGTTTTGAGACTTATGCTGATAAATCATTAGCAACCAAAATGGCTGAAACAACCTCGCAAGTTACTGCCTTTTTAACTGATTTAGCCAGCAAGGCCAAACCGCAAGGTGAAAAAGAGTTAGCCGATCTTAAAAGATATGCTTATGAATACTTTGGTGCAAGTGATATTAAACCATGGGATATCGCTTATTACAGCGAAAAACAAAAACAACATCTATATACTATCAATGATGAAGAGCTTCGTCCCTATTTCCCTGAACAACGTGTCGTTAGTGGATTATTTGAAGTCGTGCGCCGTATTTTTGGTATTACCGCTAAACAACGCCAAGACGTAGAAGTTTGGGCGCCAGAGGTAAAATTTTATGATCTTTATGCTGCCAATGGTGAATTAAAAGGTAGTTTTTATCTCGACCTATATGCCCGTGAGCATAAACGCGGTGGAGCTTGGATGGATGATTGTATTGGCCAAATGCGTTTTGCCGATGGTCACTTGCAAAAACCTGTAGCTTATTTAACCTGTAACTTTAATCGCCCAATTGGTGATAAACCAGCATTATTCACCCACAATGAAGTCACCACGTTATTCCATGAATTTGGTCATGGATTACATCATATGTTGACTGAAATTGAAGTATCGTCGGTAGCAGGTATTAATGGCGTGCCATGGGATGCCGTTGAATTACCAAGTCAATTTTTAGAAAATTGGTGCTGGCAACCTGAGGCTTTAGAATTTATCTCCGGTCACTATCAAACTGGAGAACCTTTACCTAAAGAGATGTTAGATAAAATGCTAGCTGCCAAAAACTTCCAAGCAGCATTATTTATTTTACGTCAATTAGAATTTGGTTTATTTGATTTTAAACTACATAGTAACAAAACACCGGATATTTTAGAGACATTAAAACAGGTCAGACAACAAGTTGCAGTAGTACCTACTGTTGATTGGGGACGGTTCCCACATGCGTTTAGCCATATTTTTGCTGGTGGTTATGCAGCTGGTTATTATAGTTATCTCTGGGCGGAAGTTTTATCAGCAGATGCATTTTCTCGTTTTGAAGAAGAAGGGATTTTTAATGAATCAACCGGTAATGCATTTCTTGATAATATTTTGTCGCAGGGTGGCAGTGATGAACCTATGACATTGTTTAAAAATTTCCGTGGCCGTGAGCCACAACTTGAGGCATTACTTCGTCACTATGGAATCCACTAATATCAATTCTGCTCAGCTAAAACAATTAGCTGAGCAGTGGTTATCCGATCATATCGAACTTCCATTTGTTTTAGTTAGTCAAGCTCATCAACTTGAGTTACAAAAAACCGATGAGCCAAAATTAGGTGCAGTCGCAGTTAATTTTGTGTCAGGCACAATGGCACATCGTCGTCAATTTGGTGGTGGTCGTGGTGAAGCAATCGCTAAAGCCGTTGGCGTAAAAGGTAATTACTTACCAACCGTTATAGATGCCACTGCTGGATTAGGACGAGATGCCTTCGTATTAGCTTCTATTGGCTGTCAGGTTACAATGTTTGAGCGTCATCCGGTGGTAGCAGCCTTACTCGCTGATGGACTTCATCGTGCTTATCAAGATCCGACTATTGGTCAATTATTACAAAAACAGTTACGTTTAATTTATAATTCAAGCTTACATGGACTCAGCTTATATCAAGATAAACCTGATGTTGTGTATCTTGATCCGATGTTTCCACATCGACAAAAAAGTGCATTAGTCAAAAAAGAGATGCGGATTTTTCAACAATTAGTCGGTAGTGATCTTGATGCCGAAAGTTTGCTCGAACCGGCAAGGCGATTAGCCAAAAAACGAGTTGTTGTCAAACGGCCTGATTATGCACCATTTTTAGCCAATCAAAAACCAACGGCTGAAATTAAAACTAAAAATCATCGTTTTGATATTTATACACCATTAGATTGTATATAGGAACAGTATCTAAATATGCGACTGGATAAATTTCTTGCTCACCATTTAGGTGTGAGTCGAACAATAGTCAGTAAAGAACTTAAAGCCCAAAAAGTTACCGTTAATGGTGATATTGTCAAATCAGGTGCTTATCATATCTCACCAGATCAAATTGTAGAATATGATGGTTTCGAAATCGTACCTATTACCGAAAATCGCTACTTTATGCTCAATAAACCACAAGGTTATGTCTGCTCTACTGATGATCCAGATCATCCAACTATCCTCTATTTTATTGATGAACCTATGGCAGAAAAACTGCATTCAGCAGGCAGACTGGATCTTGATACCACTGGTTTGGTTTTATTAACCGATGATGGTAAGTGGTCACATCGAATAACTTCACCTAAATATCATTGTGAAAAAGTCTATCAAGTGACGGTTGAACAACCACTTACTGCTAATCTTATTGATATATTTAAACAAGGCATTCAGTTAAAAAGTGAAAAAACTCTGACCGAACCAGCTAAATTGATTATCATTGACGATTATCATGCAGAACTCACTATAAGCGAAGGGCGATATCACCAAGTAAAACGAATGTTCGCAGCGGTAAATAACCATGTCACCCAATTACATCGCAAACAGATCGGCAATATTGTTCTTGATATACCTGAAGGCGAATATCGGCCGCTTACTCAGGACGAGATCAATTCGTTTAATTAGTATTTTTGATTAGATTGAATAAATAATTATTTTTTTGCTAAATTTTTGTTCCAAAGGAATGACAACGTGCAAACACAAGATCCGCAAATAGAAATCAAAGTTTCTAAACAAGCACTCATTTTTATTCTTGGTTTAATTTCAATGTTGATGCCATTATCCATTGATATGTATTTACCAAGTATGCCAACTATTGCCGAAAAATTTAATGTTGCCGACTCCACTGTACAATTAACGATAAGTTGTTATTTATTAGGATTTTCACTAGGCCAACTTTTATTTGGGCCCCTAACCGATAGCTATGGGCGACGAAAAGTTTTAACTTTTGGGCTAATTATCTTTATCATTGCTGCATTATGTTGTGGTCTAGCTGCCAATATAAATCAATTAATTACTGCCCGCTTTTTTCATGGCATAGCAGCATCAGCAACTACCATTGTCATTAATGCATTAATGAAAGATATTTATCGTGATCGTGATGAATTTTCAAAAATGATGTCTTTTGTCATGCTCATCTCCAATGTTGCCCCACTACTTGCACCAATTATTGGCGGTTTTATTCTATTCTGGTTTGACTGGCAAGCGAACTTCTATGTTCTTAGTTTAATGGCTATCATCTGCCTTGGTTTGGTAACAATCAATATTCCTGAAACCTTAGCTAAATCGAAACGTGATAAATTCAGCATAATTAGAATTTTAAGTAATTTCATTGCGTTATTTAGACATAGGCAAGTATTTACTTATATGATGATTGGCGCATTTTCTGGAGCAGGACTATTCTCGTTTCTCAGTCTGGGGCCATTTGTTTATATTAATTTACATAGTGTTGCTTCAATCAATTTTGGTTATTACTTTGCTATAAATATTTTAGTTATGATATTTATGAACACCCTGAATAGCCGTCTGGTACGACGAGTTGGCTCGATAAAAATGATACAATTAGGATTATTAATTCAGTTTGTAATGACAATTGGTATGGCAATTACCAGTATATTTTACTTAGGATTTTTCTTTTTAGTCATATTTATTGCTGGTTATATCGGTTGTATTTCAACCATAGGAGGGAATTGCATGGCGGTAATTCTTGATTGTTATTCTCATATCGCCGGAACCGCCTCCTCACTTGCAGGCACGATTCGCTTTGCTGTTGCCGGCGCTATTGGTGTTTTACTTTCTACACTCGTTTCAACACATACCACAACCTCGGTTACTAATAATTTAACTGAATGGTTAATGGTTGGTTCAATGGTGATCTGTAACTTCTTAGCCGTCGGTTTATTTTTGAGTGTTAGAAATATAACAAGGAAAAAAACATGATTTATCAATTAGGCAACTTAAAACCACAAATTAATCCAACTTGCTTTATTGCCAAATCTGCCGATATTATTGGTGATGTGGTTTTAGATGAAAATGTATCCATCTGGTTTAATGCCGTTTTACGTGGCGATATCGCCAAGATACATGTTGGTAAAAACAGTAATGTTCAAGATAACTCTACGATTCATATTGAAACTAATGTTCCATGTATTATTGGTGAAAACGTGACAATTGGCCATAACGTCATTTTACATAGCTGCACGGTCGAAGATAATGTTTTAATTGGTATGGGTAGCACAATTTTAAATAATGCTAAAATTGCCAAAAATTGCTTGGTAGGTGCTAATTCACTAGTTACCCACAGCTTACCACATGAAGAAGGTTGTCTAATTATGGGATCTCCAGCTAAAATTATTCGCAAATTGACTGAGAAAGAAATTCTAGCCAACATTACAAATGCTCAACATTATGTATTAAATTCGCAAAGATTTAATCAAACCTTAATCGAATTGGATTCATATCAATAAATTATTTTTATCTCTCATCCACGCTATAAGTGGGTTTAATTTATGATAAAATAGCTAAAATTTTAATTAAAATAGCTTTTAGGTACATGTTTGAAAAAATTTAAAATTACTAGAAGACAGATTGTTATTCAATTAATTCTATTAACATTAATAGGATTATCTGTTTGTTTATTTTTATCACTTTTTACTTACAACCCATCGGATCCGGGTTGGTCACGTACTGCTTGGCATAATCCTATTAGCAATTTTGGCGGTTATATTGGTGCATATGCTGCTGATATCGTATTTCAATTTTTTGGACTGATTGCTTTTAGTTTACCTATTATTATCATTTTCTTTTGTTTACAGTTAATGGGCTATTTTTATCGTCATAGTAATGAACCAATTAACTATTTCAGTGTTTCATTTCGAATTATTGGTATATTAGCTTTTGTACTTAGTTGTTGTGGTTTTTTTACCCTTAATATTCGTGATCCGGAACAATTCCAAGCTGGTGGTTATCTAGGCTCAATCGTTATTGAAAGCTTGTTACCAGTTATGAGCAGCTTAGTAACCTCTTTAGCTTTACTGGCAACAACCTTAGCATGTGTTACATTACTAACTGGCTTTTCGTGGCTTTATCTATTTGAAAAAATCGGGGCGTTGGTTATGTTAATACTGTCGCCAATAAAATGGTTATTTACACCAGATAAAGTGACACAATCAGTTGCGCAAAATCAAAATGATGAAGCATCTATAAAAGAAAAAGAACCACAGATTGATTTACATCTTGATATGGATGACAGTAGCCAAAATAGTGTTGAACTAACCAATTTGGCTACGAATAATCAAGAATTAACCACTAAAATAGATACGGAAAAAGCCGAATCAACAATAGATCCGATTTCATTACAAAATGATGAAAAATTCATAAAAACGGCAGCACAATTATTACAAACGATCGAAGCTAACACTGCAACTACAGACGAAACTCATGATGTAACTGACAAGGCAGCCAAAAAAGACCTTGATCCTGACGCAATATTAGCGCGGATGGAAAATATTTTAAAAAATATGAATGATGGTAATACAACTAATTCTACTAATTTGGCGGAATCTAATGACCAAATGGATAGTCAAGAGATTATCCAACCGTTCGAAGAAGATAAGTACACGATTGCCGATGCGCCAAGTAAACCTTTATTTACTATGGAACATCATGAACCAGAAATAAATATAAATCATCCTACTTTTAATAGCGAGGGTGTGATTGAACCAAATGTGATACAACCAGTTGAGGATGAAATATCACCAAGTATTACTCAAGAATATAATAATTATCAAACCAATGATATTCCAGACAACTTTGAAATACCTGAGGATGTTGATATCTCTCTTCTTAAACAAGAAAATCCTACTATTGATGATATTTATTTAAATGATGTTGATAACGAAGAAACGACACAAACACTTGCATCTTTAACTCAAACGGCAACAATTATCGATAAAGATGCCGAAGAAGATAATGAAGATGAGGGAGAAAGCCTAATTCATCCGTTATTACAACGTAATGATAAACCTTTACCCAAGCCAACTACCCCATTACCGTCGTTAAATTTATTAACGCCACCACCAACAACACGAATTGAGGTTGATCATGTTGCGTTAAATGCAATGGCACAGCAAATTGAAAAAAGTTTATCAGATTATCGAGTAAAAGCTCGCGTTGTTGATTATTTACCAGGACCTGTGATTACGCGGTTTGAAATTGAATTGGCTCCGGGTATTAAAGCTGCCAGAATATCAACACTGGATCGTGATTTAGCTCGTTCATTATCTATGCCATCAGTAAGGGTTGTAGAAGTAATACCGGGTAAACCTTATGTTGGTATTGAATTACCTAATCAAAATCGACAAACCGTTTATTTCAGAGAAGTATTAGATAGCCCACAATTCAAAAACGCTCAATCTCCACTTACTGTCGTTTTAGGAAAAGACATTGCTGGACAATCGGTGGTTGCTGATTTAGCAAAAATGCCTCACTTATTAGTCGCAGGGACTACAGGTTCAGGAAAATCGGTTGGTGTTAATGCCATGATATTAAGCATTTTATACAAATCACAACCGGAAGATGTTAGGTTCATCATGATTGATCCTAAAATGTTAGAACTCTCTATCTATGAAGGAATACCACATCTGTTAACTCAAGTCGTCACCGATATGAAAGATGCGGCAAATGCTCTTAACTGGTGTGTTAATGAAATGGAGCGCCGCTATCGATTAATGTCAGCTTTAGGCGTTCGTAACATTGCTGGTTTTAATGAGAAAATCAAGCTTGCGGAAGAGATGGGACGACCAATTCCAGATCCACTCTGGAAACCAACCGATAGTATGGATCTAGAAATGCCGACGCTTGAAAAACTTCCATATATTGTGGTTATGGTTGATGAATTTGCCGATTTAATTATGGCTGTTGGTAAAAAAGTAGAAGAGTTAATTGCTCGACTTGCCCAAAAAGCCCGAGCCGCAGGTATTCATTTGGTACTAGCAACCCAAAGACCTTCTGTTGATGTTATTACCGGTTTAATTAAAGCCAATATACCAACCCGAATTGCATTTACAGTTTCAAGTAAAATTGACTCACGAACTATTTTAGATCAAATGGGCGCGGAATCTCTGCTTGGTATGGGTGATATGCTCTATTTAGCGCCAAATAGCTCTATTCCTGTTCGTGTTCATGGCGCTTTTGTCCGTGATGAAGAAGTTCATGCCGTCGTTCAAGATTGGAAAGCGCGTGGTAAACCTAAATATATTGAAAATGTAACCGTCTCAACCGACGATAGTGAAAATGGTAGCTTTGATACTATTGATGAAGAACTCGATCCACTATTTGATCAAGTTGTTTCTTTCGTCATTGAAACACGTAGAGCATCAATATCCAGTGTCCAACGTAAATTCAGAATTGGTTATAACCGAGCCGCACGAATTGTGGAACAAATGGAAATGGAAGGCATTATAAGTGCACCTGCCCATAATGGTAATCGAGAAGTACTTGCTCAAGCATCTCATAATGATTATTAAGCTTAATTGTAAAGGCAGTCTATTCCATGAGTAATTATTTAGCGCAAGTAATTAGCTTAGAATCAAAATTGATAAGCCACAATGTTTTGAGCTCACCGACAATATTGGCGATACAAGCGTTAATTAGAGAGATCTGCTTATCACCCAAACCTGGATTGGTTGATATGAACAATAATGGCGCACATCACGATATGAATTTTCAAACATTCATAACAAGTATTAACGCCATTTCAAATTGGTTTGAACGTTTTTATCAATATGGTAAACATAATGCCAACGTTGCAGCACCTGATTTTTTAGCAAATATTCGACCAATTGGCCTTGAATGTGAAACAGAGATGTTTAGTGCAACTAAACAGATTAATACTCATAAAGGTGGAATATTTGCCTTTGGCCTATTACTAAGTGCCATTGGTAAATTAGAGCAACTTAAATTACAAACAACTATTCCGATGATCTGTAATGAAGTAGCCAATATTTGCCACGGTATGGTTAATAACGAATTATCACAAAATAACCGCAGCCACTCAGTAGGAGAACGGCTTTTTAAACAACATAATCTTACCGGAGCAAGAGGCGAAGCTGAATCAGGATATACAACCGCACGTGAGATATCACTCCCAATTTATCAAGAAATGTTGAATAGTGGCTATAATGAAGAATCAGCCCTATTACAAGCAATGCTATATTTACTAGCTTACAATCAAGACACAAACCTAGTTTCTAGAGGAGGACTGGCCGGATTAGAGTTCGTGCAAAATGAAGCAAGAGATTTAATCCAGCAAGGTGGCATTATGCATCCAAATGGACTGGAAATGATTGCTAAGTTAGATGATGAACTGATAAAACGTCATTTAAGCCCTGGAGGCTCAGCCGATCTAATTGCCGTTACTTGGTTTTTGTCTAACTATTCAAAATAATATTTATCCTTCGAATTCTAAAAAAATTTATCTATCTAATTAGCCTATTTTTTATAAATATTTTAGCCAATGTCGCTTTTAAATTTTAAACCAATAGATTATTGATAAAATTGCACCGATTATTGCTATGCCGGCTAAGCTAAAATAAGCCATAGTCATTGACCATTGCAAACTGATCACGCCAACAATAATTGGGAAAAGAGTCATACCTAATGCATAAATAGCTTGAAACAATCCCATAGCAGCTGAACGAGCGTACGATGGCACATCTATCATGGCTTCAAAATTTAAAAATGAAAATAGAATACCTGTCCCTATACCAGGAATAATTTGTAAGAGCAAAATAGCGTAAACGTGCGATACTTGAGGTATGAAAATACAATAAAGTGCCAATAATAAAAAAGATAAAATAACCCAGCTTGAAGTGCTTAATAAATCAATCCACTTAGTCGCACCTAATCTAGCAAATAAAACTGATGATAACATATAGACAATTGAGGAAATGCCAATTAAAAAGGCGTTACCCCCTAAATCACTTAGTATCTGATTGGTAAAAGACATTGTGGTAGACATTTGAATTCCTTGCTGGATTAAAGCAAGAAATGAAAAAAATAATAATTTTCGATTACCTAATGCACTAAATAAAAGATGATAATTAAAATCATGATGGATCTTTTCAGGATATTTGAGTTTTATTGCTAAGATAAAAGCCAATAATCCACTTAAACAGCTGAGTAAACAAATCCCTACCATATGAATGTAATCATATAACAATGTACTAGTTAGAAAAGCTAAAAACACACCAAGATTATTCACCATTATGATTAAACTGGTTGCATACCCTTTTTTAGATTTAGGATAAAAACCCAAAAAAAGCACCATAAAAGATATCCACATTGCACTTGCGAAACCAGAAATTATATTACCGATAAAAAAGCCGGTGCCATTTGGTTCAATAACCCTAATCACAGAGGCAATTCCAGCCAAAAAAGCACCTAATATAATGAAAATTTTGTGTTTTTCTTTTACATTGGCCAATATTCCAACTGGCAATCTTAAAAACAATTGTGAAAAACCATAAGCACTAACCACCATTCCAATTAAATTGGTCGATAGATTTATCGCCGCAAGATAAGGTGTTTGATAAGGAATATAGATATATTGTGCATACCAGAAAAAAAACACGATACACAATAGTAAATATGACTTCTTTTTGGCTGATCTCATTTATTCACAATTTAATACGTATAATCATTGCTTCTAAAAATATATCTAAATAAATTATTTAGCAATAATTAAGGCTAACTTGTCTAATTTTTTAAACTATGCTAGCTTGAAACAGGTAAATGAAGTGATAAAAATTAATCTCACTAAAGTCATACTAATCACAACTTTATAATGGATATTATAATGATAATTTTTAGTGTATTTAGTCTTTTTTATCAATGTATAACCATTCTTTAAGTAATGGAGAAAATAATGGACTATCAAAAAATTGCACGGCAAATACTTGAATTAGTCGGCGGTAAAGAGAATGTTGTTAGTTTAACACACTGCTTTACTCGCTTACGATTTCAATTAAATGACAATAAACAGGCTGATCGCGAAAAATTATTACAGACAGAAGGAGTGATTTCGGTCGTTGAAAGTAGTGGGCAATACCAAGTCGTATTAGGCAACAAAGTCACCAAAATTTATGATCAATTACTGCCTTTAATTGGAAAGCTTACGCAAAACAAACTAACAGAACCCAAAGTATCTTTAGGGGTAAAAATTTTAAATGCCTTCGCCGCTATTTTTACACCAATAATCCCGGCTATTGCCGCTTCAGGTATGTTAAAGGGAATTTTAGCTATAGCCGTTATGATAGGTAATTATTACTATCAAACTGATATCAAAACCTATAACACCTATACGATTTTACATGCCGCATCGGATGCAGTTTTTTACTTCATGCCAATAATACTCGGTTATACCGCTGCTAAAGTATTTAAAGCACATGAATTTATCTCCATGATTATTGGTGCAACATTATGCTATCCATCAATCGTCAACTTAATGGCTAGTAAAACCGCAGTAACACTGTTTGCCATCGAACTCACCAAAGCCAGTTACACGTCAAGTGTTATTCCAATTATATTAGCGGTGTTTATTTTAAGTTATGTACAAAGATTTCTAGAAAATATTATTCCAGAAGTCTTAAAAATTATTATGGTGCCTACTTTTTCATTACTCATCATGATCCCGGCTACACTACTTATTTTTGGCCCAATTGGTATCTATATCGGCGAATTTATAAACTGGGTCTATTACTTCATCATGGGGGTCAGTCCTATCTTATTAGGTGCTTTTATTGGTGGTGTATGGTGTATTTTAGTTATATTTGGTGCTCACCGCGCAATTGTGCCAATTGGCATCAATGATGTAGCGCAAACAGGCAGACAAAATCTTTTGGCATTTGCTGGTGCGGCTAATTTTGCCCAAGCTGGTGCAGCGTTTGGCGTATTTTTCAAAACTAAAAATAAAAATCTTAAAACAGTCGCGGCATCGGCAACGGTTACTGCCCTGTTTGGCATTACTGAGCCAGCAATTTATGGTGCCAATTTAAGATTAAAAAGACCGATGATCTGCGCCGTCATTTGTGGCGCAATCGCAGGGGGATTAATGGGTTGGGGAGGCTCCTATGGTAACGCATTTGCTAACCAAGGAGTATTAACAATACCGGTGTACGCCGAAGCAGGTACAAAAGCTTTCTTATGTTATTTAATTGGCATAGGTTTTGCTTTTTTTGGTTCATGCATTATGACGATAATTGTTGGATTTAATGATATACCAAATGAGGAAGCGTCAAAAACAGTTCAAACAACGTCCAATACACAATTAACATCGGATACCGCTATTGTGTCACCGGTTGCTGGTGAGGTGATTGCTTTAGAGCAAGTCAAAGATGAAGCATTCGCCTCAGGTGCAATGGGAAAAGGAATCGCAGTTTATCCTAAAGTTGGTGAAATCGTTGCCCCTGAAGATTGTACCGTTACGGCACTCTACCCTACTTTACATGCAATGGGGCTAAAATTAGATAATGGCATTGAACTACTAATTCATATCGGTATTGATACAGTTAATTTACAAGGTAAATACTTCCAGTCTTATGTTCACGCTGGTCAACATATTACTAAAGGAACCAAATTAGTTTCATTTGATATTGATAAAATAAAACAACAATTTGATTTAACCACCTCAATTATTTTGGTTAATTCCGATCAATATAAACATATAGAATATTGCCAACAAGCTCAGGTTAGTGAAAAAGACGATTTATTATTTATTCAAGTTTAGAGGTTTAGTTATGAAAGCTTTTGCTAAGGATTTTTGGTGGGGTGCATCATCTTCAGCATTTCAAATTGAAGGTGGATGGGATGCAGATGGCAAAGGAATGACTGTTGCCGATTATAATTCATTTCAACGCTCTGCTATACAAGCCGACAGTAAAGTCGCCAGTGATTTTTATCATCATGTTGAAAGTGATATTGCGTTATTTAAAGAGTTAGGACTAAAAACTTATCGCTTTTCTATATCATGGGCGCGTATTATTCCCGATGGTGATGGTGAAATAAATCAAGCAGGCATTGATTTCTACAATAAAGTCATCAATGAATTAATTAAGAACGATATCATTCCGTTTATTACTCTTTATCATTTTGATTTACCATTCGCCTTAGTTGATAAATATAATGGTTGGCAAGATCGTCGTTGTGTTGATGCATTTAGACGTTATGCGCAAATATGTTATCAAGCATTCGGAGATCGAGTGAAACATTGGCAGATTAATAATGAACAAAATCTGATGATCCGTGTCAATGAGAGAATGAATATGTATAAAGTTGCTCCGCATGATGTTGAAAAAGTAAGGGCACAGATGGATTATCATATGTTTGTTGCTCATGCGATGGCGACCAATGATTGCCATGAATTAATTTCTGACAGTAAAGTTGGGCCTGCGGTTTCATCTACGATGACTTATCCTGCAAGTAACAAACCCATGGATGTATGGGCTGCGAAAATGAATGACAATTTCAAAACCAATTACGCACTTGAAATGTACTGTTTTGGTGACTATCCTGGGTATTATAAAAATTACTTAAATCGTTGTGGTATCTATCCTATTACTCAAGTAGAAGATGCTCAAATTTTAAAGCAAGCAAAGCCCGATTTTATTGCTGTAAATTACTATCGGACTTTAGTGGCTAGTTACCTACCCGAAGATGAAAACCATCCATTTGGTACCAAAGAAAAAGATATCGATTTTGATCTTTATGGTTATTTCAAGATCGAGAAGAATCCAAATTTAGTTGCCTCAACTTATGGTGCGCAAATTGATCCTATGGGATTACGTCTTGTACTAAATGAATATTATCGCCAATATCGTTTACCGTTAATTATTACTGAAAATGGTTTAGGCACACCAGATACGTTAACCGCTGACAATAAAGTACATGACGACTATCGCATTGATTATATAAAATCGCACATCTTAGCTTGCCATGATGCCATTGAAGATGGTGTTGAACTATTTGGATACTGTCCATGGTCAGCCATTGATTTATTAAGCTCACATCAAGGTTTTAAAAAGCGATATGGCTTTGTCTATGTCGATCGAGATGATCATGCCCTAAAAACCCTTAATCGAATTAAAAAAGATAGTTTTTATTGGTATCAGCAAGTCATCAAAGACAATGGCATTGAAGAATAATTAATATAACATAAAGACGACAAAGCTGTTTGACAGGGGTAGCTGCTTCAGCTTTTTTTAATATGGAGACAATTTGATGCTCAGATAATTTTTCATGTTGAAATTCTCCTTAAAAATACTATAGAGAATTTTCTACTTTTTTATGTAATATTTTAAGGGGATAGTTACAACTTAAGCGTTGTTCCAATTTATCTAATTGATTAAAAAAAGATGGTAAGCATATTCATAGGCTTGTTACGATCGGGCAAAGCCTTCTTTATACGCCGTTGCTGACTTCATAAAATATCACATCATTCAATTGATCAATTTCAGTACGTAAATGTTCTGGATAGAGTTCTGGCGCACCAGCCTTATGATACAGCTTGATTTGTACTTGTTGGTCGTTCATATTTACCTTAGCGATCACATATTGAATTGAGCATATCCCAAATAAAAAAGGAAGTAAGCAGATTTTAACTAAAGTCTTCATATAGTCTCCAACTTTCTTGTCAATGATGCTAATTGAGTAACCAAAGTAGGGGGAGGATACTCAATGTATTGCTCAATTGAACTATGACTCATTAGTTTATAGTTACGATAATACTAAGATCTATCATCACTTATTGTTATATTATGTTATCTAGTCTGAACTGTTATTTTTTAAAATGTTCAAATAGCATCATTTCAAATCCATCCGGATTAAATGGTAACTCATCATAAAGTTGCGGATGCTCTTTATCTTGAATATCACTTGTTGTAAACCGCACATGCTTTTTATTATCAAAGTATTGATTTTCTATATCCCTTTGTTTTGATATCTCAATATGGTTAGTTTTAACGCCTTGTTCATCGAATCTTTCTAAAATAGCGATAATATTTTTCTTTTTAACAGTTTTATACGTTCGGATAATATTACCTTGAGCATTTTTTATGACTTGTGAGACAGGTAAATATTGCCCACTTTCATATTCCGACTCTATCACCAATTTTGGGACAACATGGCTTTCAATAACAGTTAGTTTACTTCGAATAGGGGAATTCTTTTTGTAATCAAACTCGGTTGTTAACCATTGCACACGGTTTTTTTGTAATGTTGAGACAATTTTACCCATGACTTTTTCCACTCGAACATAAGTAGGTTGCGCTATAGCCTCTTCAGCACCGTTTAACGGTGTTAACTGACCTTTGTTATTAATCACAAAAAAGTGAATACCATTTTCAAGAGATTTAAGTTGCGCTGAAGGTAAAAAGATAGCTGCTTGTTGCCATTTGGTTTTATCAATTTTCTTATATTGATAATTATTATCTATTTCAACTTTTATTAAATCACTGTATTTTTCTTGAGGTGATTGATTTTCGGCTTCAATTAGCGTTAAAGGTGCTTGATGAGGATAGTTCTTATAGCGTCCAGCCATAAAACTCGGGAAAGGTAGTTTATGATAGTAAACTTGCTTTGGTTTAATACCTAAATACTGAACTCTTTTAAGCGCTTCTTCATCGTACTTAGGATTATCACGGATACCTTGCTCAAACATTGAATCAGTCAGTAATGCATTACTCTTTTCGACATTCATTACTAGCTTATTATATGGGTAAGATTCATCCAAATCTTTGTCAAAATCGAATATTTCTGGTTCGGCGTTATTGGTTTTTATTACTTTACCGTTTTTATTTAATACCTCATTTTTTACGCGAGAAGTGTTCTCATAATTAGTCACACGATTAGTTATATTGCCTTCATTATCAAAGAATTCATTAATTGAGTAGATCTCTCCTTGATGAATAATATTTTCGATAGAGTATAGCCCGGTTTTTGTATTTTTCCTGATCGCTTTTACCATCTCTCCTTTATCATCAAAAAACACCTCTGAATCATAAATAATATTATTTTTAGTATCGTATTTTTCTATTTTAAGATATTTCAGATTAGTATTATGCCAATAATCATAAATATAACGGCTGATGGATGCTAAGCCTCTTTTTTGAATACTGACCACAATGCCGTGTTTTTTTTCGACTCTTAAATAACAAGGTAATTTGTAGACCTTGTTAAATGACCCTTTTGGTTGTAACTGTTTATTTTCATCTAAGGTATAAAAATAAACGCCATCGTCTAATGATTGAAATGAATCAGTCGGGTAGATAACTTCGATAATATTTCGATTAAGTCGCAATACTTTGCTATATTGATAATTTTCATTTAACTGTACTTGTGCAATGCTCTGCATTGCCATTATATACATCTCTGGGATGGTTTCTAAATGAGATAATGATGGATATAAAGTTTTATTAGGGATTCGATCTTCATTATCCAAAGCGGGCAAATAATCAAGTTGGTAATAAGTTTTATTAGGTAAAATTCCCTGTTTTTTTAATTGTTTGACGATTGGTGCTTGTTGCTCGTTCATTTTTACCTTTGCAATCACATATTGAGTTGATCCAATCCCTACTAAAAAAAGAAGTAAGAATGTTTTCACTAATTTCTGCATATTTTCTCCAATACAGTTTTTTTACTTGGCTATTTTTCAATAATTGTTTAGTTTTTAGGGAAATAGTTAGTAGTTTATTGATTAATTTTGTTCTATCTCTATTTCTTTTATTTGGGAACTTACCATTTCCGATTTATAATCGCTCTGCCGATCGTGTCTTCAACTCAAATAAATTGTTTTATCTGTACTGTTATTTTTTAAAATGTTCAAATAGCATCATTTCAAATCCATCTGGATTAAATGGTAACTCATCATAAAGTTGCGGATGCTCTTTATTATCAAAATATTGATTTTCAATATCTTTTTGTTTGGATATCTCAATATGATTAGTTTTAACGCCTTGTTCATTGAATCTTTCTAATATAGCGATAATATTTTTCTTTTTAACCGTTTTGAACGTTCGAATTATATTACCTTGAGCATTTTTTATGACTTGTGAGACAGGTAAATATTGCCCACTTTCATATTCTGACTCTATCACTAACTTCGGCACAATATGACTTTCAATGACAGTTAATTTACTTCGAATAGGTGAGTTCTTTTTGTAATCAAACTCGGTTGTTAACCATTGCACACGGTTTTTTTGTAATTTTGAGACAATTTTGCCCATGACTTTTTCCACACGAACATAAGTAGGTTGAGCTATTGCCTCTTCAACACTGTTTAACGGTGTTAATTGACCTTTGTCATTAATCACAAAAAAGTGAATACCATTTTCGAGAGATTTAAGTTGCGCTGAAGGTAAAGAGATAGCCGTTTGTTGCCATTTGGTTTTATCGATTTTCTTATATTGATAATTATTATCTATTTCAACTTTTATTAAATCACTGTATTTTTCTTGAGGTGATTGATTTTCGGCTTCAATTAGCGTTAAAGGTGCTTGATGCGGGAAATTCTTATAGCGTTCAGCCATAAAACTCGGGAAAGGTAGTTTATGATAGTAAACTTGCTTTGGTTTAATACCTAAATACTTGGCTCTTTTAAGCGCTTCTTCGTCGTACTTAGCATTATCACTGATACCTTGCTCAAACATTGAATCGGTCAGTAATGCATTACTCTTTTCGACGTTCATTACTAGCTTATTGTAAGGATAAGGCTCATCCAAATCTTTGTCAAAATCGAATATTTCAGGTTCGGCGCTATTGGTTTTTATTACTTTACCGTTTTTATTTAATACCTCATTTTTTACGCGAGAAGTGTTTTCATAATTAGTCACACGATTAGTTTTTATATCTGAATTATTATAATATTCTTCGATAGAATAAATATCATCCTGATGAATAATATTTTCAATAGAATACTGCCCAGTTTTTATATTCTTCCTGATTGCTTTGACCATTTTTCCGTTATCATTAAAAAAAATCTCAGAATCATAAATAATATTATTGTTACTATCTAACATTTCTATTTTCAGATATTTTAGGCTATTATTTGGCCAATAATCATACTTATAATGAGAAATTGCTGCTAAAGGTCTTTTTTGAATACTTACCACAATACCATGTTTTTTTTCGACTCTTAAATAACAGGGTAATTTGTAAACCTCGTTAAATGACTCTTTTTTTTGTAACTGCTTTTGTTCATCTAAGATATAAAAATAAACACCATCGTCTAATGCTTGAAATGAATCAGTCGGGTAGATAACTTCGATAATATTTCGACTACGTTGTAATACATCACTATATTGGTAATTTTCATTTAATTTTACTTGTGCAATATTCTGAATTGCTAAGTTATACATATCTGGGTGAGTCTCTAAATCTGATACTAATGAATATAAATTTTCATTAGGGAAACTATATTTATTATTTAGAGCAGGTATAACTTCATATTGAAAATAAACCTTTTGAGGTAAAATTCCTTGTTGTTTTAATTGCTTGACGATTGGTGCTTGTTGCTCGTTCATTTTTACCTTTGCGATCACATATTGAGTTGATCCAATCCCTACTAAAAAAAGAAGTAAGAATGTTTTCACTAATTTCTGCATATTTTCTCCAATACAGTTCTTTTTTTTACTTGGCTATTTTTCAATAATTGTTTAGTTTTTAGGGAAATAGTTAGTAGTTTATTGATTAATTTTGTTCTATCTCCATTTCATTTATTTAGGAACTTACCATTTCCGATTTATAATCACTCTGTCGATCGTGTCTTCAACTCAAATAAATTGTTTTATCTGTACTGTTATTTTTTAAAATGTTCAAATAGCATCATTTCAAATCCATCCGGATTAAATGGTAACTCATCATAAAGTTGCGAATGCTCTTTATTATCAAGGTATTGATTTTCGATATCCCTTTGTTTGGATATCTCAATATGATTAGTTTTAACGCCTTGTTCATTGAACCTTTCTAATATAGCGATAATATTTTTCTTTTTAACAGTTTTATACGTTCGGATAATATTACCTTGAGCATTTTTTATGACTTGTGAGACCGGCAAAGACTGCCCGCTTTCATATTCCGACTCTATCACCAATTTCGGGACAACATGGCTTTCAATGACAGTTAATTTACTTCGTATAGGGGAATTCTTTTTGTAATCAAACTCGGTTGTTAACCACTGCACTCGTGTTTTTTGTAATGTTGCGACAATTTTGCCCATGACTTTTTCCACTCGAACATAAGTAGGTTGAGCTATTGCCTCTTCAACACTGTTTAACGGTGTTAATTGACCTTTGTCATTAATCACAAAAAAGTGAATACCATTTTCGAGAGATTTAAGTTGCGCTGAAGGTAAAGAGATAGCCGTTTGTTGCCATTTGGTTTTATCGATTTTCTTATATTGATAATTATTATCTATTTCAACTTTTATTAAATCACTGTATTTTTCTTGAGGTGATTGATTTTCGGCTTCAAGTAACGTTAAAGGTGCTTGATGCGGGAAATTCTTATACCGTTCAGCCATAAAATTGGGGAAAGGTAGTTTATGATAATAAACTTGGTTCGGTTTAATACCTAAATACTGAGCTCTTTTAAGCGCTTCTTCATCGTGCTTAGAGTTATCCCTGATACCTTGCTCAAACATTGAATCGGTCAGTAATGCATTACTTTTTTCGACGTTCATTACTAACTTATTGTAAGGATAAGGCTCATCCAAATCTTTGTCAAAATCGAATATTTCAGGTTCGGAATTATTGGTTTTTATTACTTTACCGTTTTTATTTAATACCTCATTTTTTACACGGAATGAGTTCTCATAATGGCTAACTCTATTAGTTTTAATGCCTTCATTATCAAAGAACTCATCTATTGAGTAAATATCCTCTTGATGCACGATAGTTTCAATAGAAGACTGTTTTGTTTCTATATTTTTTCTGATCGCTTTTACCATCTTTCCTTTTTCATCAAAGAATACCTCAGAATTATAAATAACTTTTTTATTGTTATCATACATTTCTAATTTAAGATATTTTAAGCTGTTATTAGACCAATAATCATATTTATAATGGGTAATAGAAGTTAAAGATCTTTTTTGAATACTCACCACAATACCGTGTTTTTTTTCAATCCGTAAGTAACTCGGTAATAAGTAAACATCATTGAATGAGTTTTTCTTTTGTAATTGTTTATGTTCATCTAAGGTATAAAAATAGACGCCATCGTCTAATGACTGAAATGAATCAGTGGGATAGATAACTTCAATAATATTTCGATCTAGTTGTATTATCTGGCTATATTGGAAGTTTTTATTTAACTGTACTTGTGCAATGCTCTGAGTCGCCATTATGTACATATTTGGATTGGTTTCTAATTCATTTACTGATAAATATAAACTTTTTTCAGGGAAACTGTCTTGATTATCCAAAGCGGGTAAATAATCAAATTGGTAATAAGTTGTATTAGGCAAAATTCCTTGTTTTTTTAATTGCTTGACGATTTGTACTTGTTGCTCATTCATTTTTACCTTTGCAATCACATATTGAGTAGAGACAATCCCAAATAAAAAAGGAATTAAGCAGATTTTAACTAAAGTCTTCATTTACTCTCCAGTTTTTCTGTCAATGATACTAATTGAGTAATACTCTTTTCGAGGTTCACTACTAGCTTATTGTAAGGGTAAGGCTCATCCAAATCTTTTTCAAAATCAAATAATAGTGGATTTATATTATTTATTTTTATTACTTTACCGCTCTTATTTAATATCTCATTTTTTACACGGAACGAGTTCTCATAGTGAATTACACGGTTGGTTTTGGTATTTTTATTATTAAAATACTCTTCAATAGAATAAACATCCCCATGATGCTGGATGGATTCAATAGCCAGATTCCCCGTTATAGTATTTTTCCTAATATTTTTCTCTATTCTTCCATAATCATTAAAAAATGTTTCAGAGATATAGATAATCTTGTCATTATTATCAGTCATTTCTATTTTAAGATATTTTAGACTGTTATTCGGCCAATAATCGTACTTATAATGAGAAATGGCCGCTAAAGGCCTTTTTTGAATACTTACCACAATGCCGTGTTTCTTTTCGACTCTTAAATAACAGGGTAATTTGTAAACCTCATTAAATGAATCTTTTTTTTGCAACTGTTTATTTTTATCTAAGGTATAAAAATAAACGCCATCGTTTAATGATTGAAATGAATCAGTAGGGTAGATAACTTCAATAATATTTCGATTGCGTTGTAATACTTCATTATATTGATAATTTTTATTTAATTTTACTTCTGCAATGCTTTGAATGGCTAATTCATACATGTCTGGGTGAGTTTCTAAACCTGATAATGATGAAAATAAATGTTCCATTGGAACGCTATCTTCATTTTCAAAAGCTGTCATAAAATCATATTGATAATAAATTTTATTAGGTAAAATTGATTGTTTTTTTAACTGTTCTATGATTTTTATTTGATGTTCGTTCATTTTTACCTCTGCATAAACATAATCAACCGTTATTATCCATAGCATAAAAGGCAGTAAGTATATCTTTATTAAGCTTTTCATATTGTCTCCTAACAAGCTTTCTTAATGTAATTATATAATTACTAATAATTTTGTTTTGCTTTTTTGGATAGTATTGCTAGATTCTCACCAATACATTCAGGATCAACTAAACTACATTAACTAATATAATGAATAAAAGGACATGACAATTTGTTTCTTTATAACTGTCATTACCCCAACTCCAATAATTGAAGTTTTCACTAAATTTAAATGAATAAAGTGTAAACTGCATTTGAATCGGGTCTGTAAAAGGGAATGATTGTGCGCCATAGGTTATTTTGCTCGGAACGTATAGTTCAATATTATCCTTCGCGCTGATTTTGGTGAGTTGCTGAGCGATATGAGGTGTTTGAAAAATAAGATTATCAGATCGGTGAAAAATAGCATCAACAGCGATTTGTTTATCGGTGTAGGTAAAGTTGATTTCATAACGCCATGGTTGGTTTAAATCTTCCCGCCCAGAGAGTGATAGAACGGATAAAGTGGTGATAGTAGGTTGGCCGTCAATCGTTAAATGATAATGATTAAAGGGATGACTAGCTACCAATGTATTAACTGCATTTTCCATTTGCTTCATTATAGTCGTCAGTATTTCTTACTATATTATAATTTTTCCATTAGTTTTGGTTAATTAGTAACAATAACCAATTTGCTGTAAAATAAGCTATTTTTTTCAACAATTCAATTATCTTTACAAATAATAGACATGCGTTTTTAAGCAAGATAACGTAAATAAAAGTGATATGCATATAAATCGTTTCTTAATAGAAAATTAACATATAGTTTATGAATTTAATCAGTCAAAATGATCAAATGTTATTGAATTGTTTACAGTCTAACTTAAATAAATCTAAATCTATGACACGGGTAAATAGAATTTAAAATGTGTATTTATTTATCAAGATGGAGATTAATAACGCTATGTTGTTTAGAAAACCAATTAACCCGATAAAAAGAAATAATACATCACAAAAATCAAAATAATCTCACCATTAAATTGATTAACCAATTAGAGTAATCACTACATTGTTACGGACATACGCTTACTCCTATTATTTGATACTGCAATTTAAATCATCCAACAATTGGATTAATTCAATCTAGCATCAAATATTTAGGCAATAAAATAATCAATAAGCATATTTATATAATCATAAATTATATAACGTAGGATTAATAACCAACTTTGCGAAAAAAATTACTTACCTAATCTTTTATAAAGCCTTTCAGGGCGACCTATTTTGCCATGGTTAAGCTCAACCGTTAATAATTTAGTTTGCACACAATATTCTAAATATCGTCTAGCGGTGGTTTTACTAATATTAGCTTTTTCGACAATTTGATCTACTGTTTGCGGTTCATTGGTTTGCATAAATAGATCTTTAACTTTTTGTAAGGTAATTTCTTCAATACCTTTGGAGTGGCGATTAATATCAACAAAGTCTTTAGTTTGTAGATTAAAAAGTTCATCAATACGTCTTTGATTCACATGTTTTTGCAAACTTTGACGATATAAAAACAGTTCAAAACGTTCAAGTGAATGTTTTAAGCGCTGATAAGATACCGGCTTGATTAAATAATCAAAAGCGCCAAAACGTATCGCTTTACTACAGGTATCCATATCACTCGCAGCAGTGATAAAAATAACATAACAATCTAAATTATTATTAATAATATATTCAAATAATTCAATTCCTTTTCCATCAGGGAGGTAATTATCTAATAAAATTAATGTTGGTTTTAATTTTTCAACCATCACTTTCGCTTCTTCCAAAGTTGCAGCGATACCAATAACTTCTACTTTGGTGTCTCGTTGAATAAATTCAGCATTTAATTCAGCTAAAATGGGTTCATCTTCAACAATAAGAACTTTAATTGTATCTTCTTTTATTTCATACATACTTTATTCACCTCTGTTAACTACTTAGGTATAAAAACAGAAAAAATCGTTCCATAAGGTTCATTATCTTCAAATGTGATGTAGCCGTTAGCTTTTTTCACATATGTTGAAACTAAATGTAAACCTATACCATGTTCGTTCGAATTTTGTGAGGTTACCCCCGGTTGGAAAATTGAATTGCGGATTTTATCATCTATACCACAACCCTGATCACTGACTTCTAAAACAATTTCATCGGTTCTATCACTTAAATATAAATAGATAGATTTATCACCTTGATTATTTTTTAAACAGGCATTAAAGGCATTATCCAGCAGATTACCTAATATCGACATAAACTCGGCTTCAGTTATCTTGGAAGGCAATGCCTCCAAATGGCAGGCAGGATCAAAGAACAATTTTAAGCCAATTTCATGTGACTTAGAATATTTACCGATTAATAAACCGCAAATAGCTGGAACCTGAAAATGACTGGTAATGAAATCTAGATTTTGTTGATTATCAGCAGAATGTAACGCAATAAATGATTCCGCTTCTTCATATCGTTTCATATAAATTAAACCGGATAACGTTGCCATCCAATTAAGATGTTCATGTCTTAGCGCACGCAAATTATCCACATATTGCGTAACTTGGGTTAATTGCATACTTAATAAATTAATATCATCATAATTTCGGAAGGTTATCACCCATCCATGAATTTCATCATCAACAATCACGCGAATACGATTAGCAATAACAATAATATTATTGAAATAGCAAATATGGTCATGCACATCTTTGGTCTGATTGGTACTACCATAAAGAAAATCAGTTGATTTAATAAAGTTAGATAAATCATGATTAAGTAAACTATTATCATCAATATCAATATTTAGCATGCGCCTTGCTGATTGGTTGATATTAATAATTTTGTAATCAAGATCAATCGCAATAATACCTTCAAAGATTGATTCCATTATTGATTTCTGGCTTTTTACCAATAGTGCAATTGCTTGAGGTTCTAAATTAAACATCTGTTTTTTGATAGCTCTAGCAAAGCATAAAGAAAATATAAACAGAGCAAAGAATAAAAATGAACAAAAAATAATGAATGGAATAAATTGTTTTATATGTGACGCATAAATATCATCTACCATATAACCAACCGAAACAATACCAATTACTTTGCCATTGCTAATAATCGGCGCTTTACCTCTTAGGGCTAAACCTAAAGATCCTTGACTTATTGTGGTGCTACTAATACCACTTAACACCTCCTGATTGTCATCACCAACCATGGGTAAATATATTGAATTATTAGCCGTATGAAATAACCGATAAGCTTTAGCATCACCTATAACAATATAACTCGCATCGCTTTGTTCAAAAATATCTGAAACAAGTTTTGCGATTTGTTCAGTATCTTTATCTTCTACATATTTGATTAAGCTAGGAATCACAGCTAACTCTTTCGCCTGAATTTGAGCTTTTTCGCCTAAACTACGATATAAGGCATTTTCTGTCACATTCCATATGTAGCTTTGCAGCAATGCTAAAACCACCAATGAAAAGATTAAAAGAGATAAAAATAATTTTGTCGTAAATGACAGATGTATTCGTTTTCGCATTTTTATACTTAATAAATAATTGCTGTATCTGCTGAGGAGTGTAACACAGCATAAAAAAACTTAGAGCCTTTAAAACCATAAAAACCACACTTAATTTATGATTTATATCACAAAATTGATATTAATATTTTGTCACCATATGCGCCATTAAAACAAAGCAAATTTATTTTGGAGATAAAAAAAATATGGTGGATTTCAATTCAGTTGAAAAAACGCACAATACCGTCGAAAAACATGAGATAAAACACGAAGATCAGACTAAAAAGTTTTGGCCATACGGATGGTGGAAACTTATGGATGATTATAAAATCGGTGTAATTCCTTTACCATTATTTATTATCGCAGGTATTCTTATCTTTGCTGAAGTATTAGTAACAGGTAAATTACCAAGCGAAATAGTTGTTATGGTAGTAACATGTGCTTTCTTTGGTTTCCTATGTGGTGAAATAGGTAAACGTTTACCGATTGTTGGAAAAATGGGGGCAGCAGCAATTTGTGCAACCTTTATTCCATCAGCTCTAGTCTATTATGGCATTCTGCCTACTCCTGTGGTACAAGCAACAACCAAATTCTATAAAGATACTCACATTTTATATCTTTATATCTGCTGTATCATCGTTGGTAGTATTATGAATATGGATAAGAAAACGCTTATTCAAGGTTTCTTAAAAATCTTCGGACCAATGGTATGTGGTGAAATTGTTGGTATGCTAGTTGGTGTTGGTGTGGGTTATTTATTAGGCTTATCACCATTTGAAACATTCTTCTTCTTAGTATTACCGATCATGGCTGGCGGTGTTGGTGAAGGCGCAATTCCATTATCAATCGGCTATGCCTCTATTTTAGGTATGGAACAAGGTGAAGCACTAGGTCGAGTATTACCAATTGTTATGTTAGGTGGTTTAACCGGTATTATTTGTGGTGGTATCCTTAACCGTATTGGTAAAGCTTATCCTCATTTAACTGGTAACGGTCGCTTGTTACCAGCATCAGAAGATGACCAAATTATCAATAAAACGGCTAAAACAGAATCGGTTATTGATGTGACAACTTTTGCATCTGGTGTATTGTTAGCCGCTATCCTCTATATGGTCGGTATGATTGGCCACAAAGTAACCGGTATTCCAGCACCAGTAGGGATGCTATTTGCTGCAGTATTTGTTAAACTAGTATCAGGTGTTTCACCAAAAGTACTAAGTGGTTCGCAAGTAGTTTACAAGTTCTTCCAAACATCTGTAACCTATCCTATTTTATTCGCTGTGGGCGTGGCAATCACACCGTGGGATAAAATCGTTGCAGCTTTCACCGTAATCAACCTAATAGTTATTGTTTGTACAGTAGTGAGTTTAGTCACAACGGGTTTCTTTGTTGCTAAAAAACTAGGTATGTACCCAGTTGATGCGGCGGTTATTTCTTGCTGTCAAAGTGGGCAAGGAGGAACAGGTGATGTTGCAATCCTAACTGCAGCAGAACGTATGGAGTTGATGCCGTTTGCCCAAATTGCCACTCGTATTGGTGGTGCAATTAACGTATCAGTATCCTTACTCATTCTAGGCAATTTTTTAGTATAGTTTTTTTTAAGAGCAACCTTAGTTATTACTAGGGTTGTTCTATTTTATTTTGTAGTTTCAATAAACAGCTTTTAAGGAGTATTCATGAAGCTTGTCAGTTACCTTGTTTCTGGTCGACCAAGTTTTGGTTTATATACTGATCATGGCATCGTAGATTTAGGCCAAAAACTAGGCGATAAATATCAAGATCTAAAATCCCTTCTTTCTGATAAAGATGGATTAGCTAACGCAAAAAACTATTTAGACTCACCTAGTGATATCGATGAACAAGCAATAATTTATTTACCGGTAATTCCAAATCCAAACAAAATTTTGTGTGTAGGAATGAATTATGCGGAAAAACGAGCAGAATTTAATGAAACTAGTTCTGCCCCAACTTTATTTGTTCGTTTTCCTGATTCTCAAACAGGACATAAGACAAATATCATTAAACCAACTATCAGCGATGAACTCGATTATGAAGGCGAATTAGCAATTGTTATTGGTAAAGAGGCCTTCCGCATAAAATCAGAAGAAGCCTTATCTTATGTCGCAGGCTATAGCTGTTATATGGATGGTTCGATTCGTGACTGGCAATATACTTGGTACACAGCTGGTAAAAATTGGCCAAATACTGGGGCTTTTGGACCATGTTTAACAACTACAGATGAAATACCCGATCCTAAAGCGCTATCAATAGCAACTTATCTGAATGGAAAAGAGATGCAACATGATAGCATCAAGAATTTAGTACATACTGTACCTGATTTAATCTCGTATATTAGTACATTTACTAAATTATCACCGGGTGATGTTATTCTTACTGGCTCACCAGGTGGGGTTGGAAAAAAACGAAATCCACCAATATTTATGCACGATGGTGATACCATTGAAGTTGAAATTACCAATATTGGTCGTCTAACTAACTTTATTGTTGAAGAAAAAAGGTAGTTATATGTACGATTTAGTTGATTACAGTGTTGTTGATATATCTAAATCTGAACAAGATTATCAAGCAATTAAGCAATTACTATTGCAATCTGACCTCGATTTAGATCCACAAGTCACAACTTTCATTGTTGCAAAACTGAATAATAATTGTATCGCTTGTGCCGGTCTTGATCACAATATTATCAAGTGTGTAGCCATTGCTCCTGATTATCGCGGTAACCAACTAAATCTAACTTTAATCGACTATACGATGAAATATGCCAATGATAACGGCTATTTTCATCTATTTTTATATACCAAACCTGAAAATATCGCTTTTTTCAAAGCATGCGGTTTTTATCCTATTGTTGAAATTTCTGATTTAGTCGTATTGATGGAAAACACACCGATTGGGATTAAACAATATTGTAAACAATTATCGCAACACCTAAAGGCTGGTAACAAAATTGGCAGTATAGTGATGAATGCCAATCCTTTTACTAAAGGTCATCAATATCTTATTGAATTTGCAGCCAATCAATGTGATTGGGTACATGTATTTGTGGTTAATGAAGATGTATCAATGTTTCCGTTTCAGGTACGTTTACAGTTAGTAAAAGATGGCACAAAACATATCAAAAATGTTACGGTTCATGCCAGTTCGACATACATTATTTCTAAAGCAACCTTCCCTACTTATTTTTTAAAAGATAAAAGCAAAATTGACTATGCTTATATGGGAATCGATCTGTTAATCTTCCGTAACTATATTGCTCCAGCATTAAATATAACTCACCGTTTTGTTGGTACTGAGCCACATAGTGAAGTAACTAATGCTTATAACCAAGCGATGAAATATTGGTTAGAAGATGACAAAGTTAGTTTGGCATCCAAGATTACTGTCATTGAGGTTGCTCGAAAACTCGAAGAATCAAACATAATATCAGCATCATTAGTGCGAAACTCACTGGCATTAAAAAATTATGAACAGATTAAGAAATTAGTTCCTTCAACAACTTGGAATTATATTTCAGCTAATTTGGATAAATTAAATATTTAATTCTTTTCAAAAGGTAAAAACATGAAAATACAAAAAGAAGCCATGGCAGGAACTCTCGAATCCAGCGATTTGTTAGTTAAAGTCATGCCAAATACTGGCATCGAAATTGTTATTAATAGTGATGTAAATAAACAATTTGGCGATCAAATTCGCGCAGTGGTTAATAACACGTTAAATGAACTTAACTTAACTGATGGTTTAATCATTATTGACGATAAAGGAGCTTTAGATTGTGCAATAAAAGCACGGGTACAATGTGCTGTGTTACGTGGTGCAGAAGAAACTGAATTAGATTGGAGTAAATTACTATGAAAAAATTACGTCGAAGTATGCTGTTTCTTCCAGGTGCAAATGCAGCAATGTTATCTACATCTTTTGTCTATAAACCAGACTCAATTATGTTTGATCTTGAAGATGCTGTATCTATCAAAGAAAAAGATTCAGCTCGTCTACTCGTCGCGCAAACATTAAAATTACCTGTTTATAAAGAACATGGTATTGAAACTGTAGTTCGAATTAATGCATTAAATACACCATTTGGTCTTAAAGACTTAGAAGCCGTTGTGCGAGCTGGTGTTGATGTTGTTCGCTTACCAATGACCAATAGTGCTGAAGATATTCATGAACTTGAAGCGCATGTTGAACGAATTGAAAAAGAGTGTGGCCGAGAAGTGGGTAGCACTAAATTAATGGCTGCTATTGAATCAGCTCAAGCAGTAGTTAATGCCGTATCCATTGCCAAATCATCGCCTCGTTTAATTGGTATCGCTCTTGCGGCATTTGATTATCTAGTCGATATGCAAACAGAACGCGGGGATGGTACTGAACTATTTTATGCACGCTGTGCTGTTTTACATGCTGCTCGCGTAGCCGGTATTGATGCATTTGATGTTGTTTATTCGAATGTTAATGATGATGAAGGCTTTTTAAAAGAAGTCAGCCTAATTAAAAAATTAGGATACAACGGTAAATCATTGATTAATCCACGACAAATTGAGCTATTACATAATGCTTATGCACCTACTGCTAGTGAAGTAGAAAATGCTAAAAAAGTCGTTGAAGCCGCTGAAGAAGGTGAAAGAAAAGGGCTTGGAGTTGTTTCTTTGAATGGCAAAATGATTGATGCACCAATTATTGCTCGTGCGCAAAAAATCATTGAACTAGCTAAATACTCCGGTGTACGTAAAGAAATTTGATAGGATTGAAACATGACAACTTCTATAAACCAAAAAATTGCTGATTTATTAAAACAGCATCCTGATCTTAAAAATATCACACCATTTATTGATGCTAATGCAACCACACCTTATCTAAAAGATGAGTCTAAGTATACCCGTAAATTGTGTGAGTCAATAGAGCAAGCAATAGAGAAGTGTGAACTTCGTGATGGAATGACTATCTCTTTTCACCACGCATTTCGTGAAGGCGATAAAGTTATCAACAAAGTTGTTGAAACCATTAGTAAATTAGGTATTAAGAACCTTACATTAGCTTCAAGCTCATTATTAAGCTGTAACGCAGCATTGATTCCTCACATTGAGTCTGGTGTAATTACTAAAATCTATACCTCAGGATTACGAGGAAAATTAGCTGATGCGATTTCACACGGCCTGATGGAAAATCCGGTACATATCCATTCTCACGGTGGTCGAGTCAAATTAATCCAAAGCGGAGAAATCAATATTGATATCGCATTCTTAGCTGTATCAACTGCTGACGAACAAGGTAATGCTAATGGCGTATCAGGTAAATCACAATGTGGCGCCCTTGGTTATGCTATGGTTGATGCTCAATTTGCTAAGAAAGTGGTTTTACTTACTGAAGATATTGTTGGTTATCCTAACCATCCAGCAAGTATCCGCCAAGATCAAGTTGACTATATTGTTAAAGTTGACGAAGTTGGTGACCCAACTAAAATTAGCGTTGGTGCAGCACGTATCACCAGTAACCCTAGAGAATTAATGATTGCCCGCTATGCCGCTGATGTTATCGAAAATGCAGGTTATTTTAAAGATGGATTCTCAATTCAGACTGGTTCTGGCGCATCATCAACTGCAGCGACACGCTTTCTAGAAAATCGAATGCGAGCGAAAAATATCACAGCATCATTTGCTCTAGGTGGTATTACAGCAAGTATCGTCGATCTTCATGAGAAAGGCTTAGTAAAACGTTTACTTGATACACAAAGTTTTGATGGAGCTGCGGGACAATCTTTAGGTAAGAATAAAGATCATATTGAAGTTTCAACCAACGTTTACGCTAATCCAGCCTCAAAAGGTGCGAGTGTTGATGAATTAGATATTGTCATTCTCAGTGCACTCGAAGTAGATTTAGATTTCAACATTAATGTACTAACAGGATCTGATGGTGTTATGCGTGGTGCATCCGGTGGTCACTGTGATACAGCCGCTGGAGCAAATCTAACTATTATCGTTGCGCCACTAATTCGTAGCCGAATTCCAACGGTAATTAGAAAAGTAACCACTATTGTTACACCAGGTGAAAGTGTAGATGTGTTAGTCACTGACCATGGTATAGCGGTAAATCCTGCTCGTCCTGAAATCGCCGAACGATTAAAAGCGGCTAATTTACCAGTAATGACTATTGAAGAACTTTATCAACGTGCTATTGCATTAACAGGTGAACCAAAACCAATTGAATTTAACGATAAAATTGTTGGGATTGTTCACTTCCGTGACGGCTCAATTATTGATGTTGTTCGTCAAGTCAAAGACTAATTAACTTTGTAATAGTAATAGCATAACAAAATTCTTAGTTATGCTATTACTCAACATCATTATGAATAATCCAACATTAAGATTTGACGATGGCATTAACATAACGCTTGAGCAAATGTTAATGGCTAAAGAAAATCGCGTAAACAATCAGCAACAAGTTTTTGAGCAATACCCTTATCCGCTAATATCATTAAGTTTAGTAATACCTGGACCAATCAAGAAAAGTAGTGGCACTGTATTCTTATTTAATGAAGCTGTAAAAGCTATTCATCAGATGTTAAACCAACATAATATTTCTATTATCCATGAAAAACTTTATGAAAGCATAACTGGTGATGAAGCATTATTATCAATTGATTATAACGTTGATATGCTTAAACAACTGTGTATAAAAATTGAGGAGAGGCATTTTTTAGGACGATTATGGGATATAGATGTCATTGACCCTGTTACACAAAAAAGTATTTCTCGGTCTAAATTCGAGCATCATTCTCGACAATGTTTAGTTTGCCATGATAATGCTAAAATTTGTGGTCGAAGTAAACGGCATTCCATTAACGAGATCCTCAGCGCCATTGCCAATAAAGTCAATGATTATCGAAATAATTAATCGAGCTTAAATATTTAGCTATCTATATTAATAGAGTCGAAAAATAAGCTATTTTCCAACTCTATTGATAAATTGATGACGGTTAAATATTTGCTAACGCTTGCTCTAAATCACCAATCAGATCATTGATATCCTCGAGCCCCACAGAAATACGTAATAATTGATCGGATATACCCGCTGTTTTGCGTGCTTCAGCACTAATTCCTGAATGGGTCATTGTAGCTGGATGACATATTAAACTTTCTACGCCACCAAGTGATTGCGCTAAGGTAAAAATATTCAACGCATCTAGGAATTTAGGCATATCATCGGCAGCGCAAGCTAATTCAAAACTCAACAGTGAACCGAAGCCTTTTTGTTGTTTTTTGGCAATGTCATGACCTAAATTTGTTGGTAACGAAGGATGAAAAACTTTAGCAATTTTAGGATGATTAACTAAAAATTCGACGACTTTTTCTGCATTTTCTTGTTGTAATCTAACTCTTGCAGTAAGAGTTCTTAAACCGCGCAATAATAAATAACTATCAAATGATGAAGTTGATGTTCCGATATTATTTGCCCACCACAATACATCTGTAGCTAATTGTTGATCTTTAAATACTAATATTCCGGCTAATAGATCTGAGTGGCCATTTAAAAATTTAGTACAAGAGTGACTAACAATATCAGCCCCTAATTCCAGTGGTTTTTGTAAAATTGGTGTCATAAAGGTATTATCAACCAGAACTAACGCTCCAACCTCATGCGACTGACGTGCAATATCAGTAATATCAACGACTCTTAATAATGGATTACTTGGCGATTCAATCAATACTAATTTAGGTTTTAAATTCAGCGCTTCTTTTAAAGCAACAGGATCGGATTGGTCTACAAATTTGGTTTTAAAATACCCTTTTTGGCTCAAACTATTAAATAATCGATAACTACCACCATAACAATCATGAGGTGCAACCACGACATCATTTGGGCCAAGTAAGGCTACACTGACTAGATGTATTGCTGACATACCGCAATTGGTTAAAATGGCATCGGCACCGCCTTCTAACTCTGCTACCGTTTCCTCAACTAATCGTCTACTTGGATTAGATTTTCGACCATAATCAAATTTCCTTGGGGTGGCAAACTCTTCATATCGATAACATGTTGATGGCGTAATAACAGGAACTACGCTACCAAATTGGTCATCTGTATTTAATCCACCACGAACAGCAATAGTATCTTGGCTAAGATTTTTAGATTTACGAGCCATAATAACCTTCCTACAAACCACTTTATTTATTTTTAGATTTAGTTGTATAAGAATAACACAATAACAAAAGACGTCAACATGTCTAGACGTCTAACTATCTTGGTGTATAGATTGCAGCTAAGCAAAAAAAACGCTAAAATTATCCACATTATTTGTGATGTGATTGATTTGGTGAATAAATGATGGAATGGAACGGCGATTATATTAGCCCTTATGCTGAGCATGGTAAAAAAAGCGAACAAGTAAAAAAAATTACAGTCTCAATTCCGTTAAAAGTATTAAAGATATTAACTGATGAGCGAACTAGACGACAAGTCAATAATTTACGTCATGCAACGAATAGTGAACTTTTATGTGAAGCTTTTCTACACGCTTATACTGGTCAGCCATTGCCTTGTGATGAAGATTTACAGAAAGATCATGATGATGGCATTCCATTACAAGCACAGAAAATGATGCGAGCTTTAGGTATAGATCCTGATTTAATTGATGAATGATTAAATCATGGATACAAAAAAGGCGCTTAAAGCGCCTTTTTTACAACGTAAAAATTAGTAAAACTATTTTTTACCACCAACCATTGCAAAACGTTGTTTAAATTTATCAACACGTCCGCCAGTTGCTACATCACGTTGTTTACCTGTATAGAACGGGTGACATTCACCACATACGTCAAGATGAATGTCATGACCAATAGTTGAATGAGTTTCAATTTTGTTACCACAAGAACAAGTTGCTGTAATTGCAGTGTATTCTGGATGGATACCTTCTTTCATAATAAACCTCTAAAGTTTGTTCGTATCGCTATATAAATGGCTTAACCGCAAAATTTATACACCATACGAGTGTTAAATAACATGATAAGGGTGCGAATTATACGTCCTATATCAAAGATAATCAAGCAATAAAAGGCCAATCTAAACCGGCAATTGACCAATAGTAATTTGCAGTTGAATCTTTTCTCCATTACGCAAGACAATTATGGGGACGATTGTTCCCGGTTTCAACTCTGCAATTTGGTCCATTGTTTCAACAATCGATCTTACTGGTTTATTATCAACCATTATTAAAATATCATTAGCTTGTACACCTGCCTGCAAAGAAGGACCTTCAGCATTAGTGACTAAAATACCTAACACTTTTGGGAGATCACTAGTATTTTGTGTTGGAGCAAATTCTAAACCATCAATGCCAATATAGCCTCGTATCACTTTGCCATCTTGAATTAATTTATTCATTATTTTAACGGCTAATGCTGTTGGAATAGCAAAACCAATACCTTCAGGAACATCATTACCTAGATTTTTGGCAAATGTCAGAGTATTAATACCCATTAATTCACCTTTAGTGTTAACTAAAGCACCACCAGAATTACCATGATTAATTGAAGCATCAGTTTGGATAAAATTTTGTCGACGATATGGACTGAGTCCATCACGGCCAGTAGCACTAATAATACCTTGGGTAATAGTTTGCCCAATATTATATGGATTGCCAATGGCTAAAACGACATCACCAATTTTCGGATCGCGGGAAGGATTAATCGGTATTATCGGAAGATTAGATGCTTCGATTTTAAGTACAGCAATATCAACTAATTTATCGGAACCGACAGGTAATGCAGCAAAAATTCGTCCATCTTGCAAAGCAACGATAATTTGTTCTGCGCCATCAACAACATGATAATTGGTAACAATATAACCAAGCTCACTCATAATAACACCAGAACCTAATGGTGTTATTGGACTATCTTGTGATTGTTCAGGTACAGAATTAATTGAGCGGCTATAAATATTAACCACTGCAGGCGCAGCTATCTTTACTGCACTAGAATAACTCATAGGTTCATCATTAAAAATGGATCTTGAAAAATCAGATTGAGATCCATTTCTCAAAGAAGGAAAAATAATGAGTAACACTATCGCTAAAACAGCACCGATTAATATCGGCCATAGAATTTTTTTAAGCATAATTGTCACAAACAGGATAAGAATGATTAATAAGATTCTATCATATATAACTGAGGGTTAAAAAGGCGTTTTCGTCGATGCGAAGCACCGACGATATTTGGCTAAATAATTAACGTAAAATTAGATAAAGACGACTATCACCTCTAACAATGTTTAAGGCAATAGCAGAAGGATTACTGTCAATAATTTTACGTAGATCAGAAATACTTTCGACTCTGGTCTTATTAACTCCTGTAATAAGATCGCCTTCTTGTAAGCTTAAACGAGAAGCTGGTGAATTTTTAGCAATACTTTCAATCAATACACCTTTTTGACCTTTTACATCACCATTAGTCAATGTTGCTCCATCAAGCGCTGGATGAAGAGATTTAGCCTCGGTACTTAATTGGTCACTGTTCTTCAATTTAACTTCAACAGAAATCTCTTTACCATCACGAATTAAACCTAATTTAACGGTACGACCAGCTCCTGTTGTGGCAATTTTAGCTCGTAATTCAGCAAAGCTATCAACAGGTTTACCATCCATAGAAACAATGACATCGCCGGATTTTATGCCCGCCTCTTGGGCTGCTGAATCAGCAATAACCTCACTAACAAAGGCACCTTTCTGTACTTCAAGATCAAAGGCTTTAGCGATATCTGAAGTTAATTCATTACCTTTTATACCTAAAACACCTCGTTTAACTTCACCATATTCAATAAGCTGAGAAGTTAAACTTTTAACCATATTGCTTGGTATAGCAAAACCAATACCGACATTACCACCACTTGGTGCAATAATAGCGGTGTTAATGCCAACTAGTTCACCATTTAAATTAACTAACGCACCACCAGAATTACCTTGGTTAATAGATGCGTCAGTTTGAATAAAGTTTTCAAATCCATTCATATTTAGCCCACTACGAGCTAAGGCGGAAATAATACCTGATGTTACCGTTTGACCAATCCCGAATGGATTACCAATCGCAACAACATAATCACCAACTCTTGTTTTATCTGAATCAGCAATTTTAATAGCAGTTAATTTACTAGCATCATCAACTTTTAACAAAGCAATATCACTTTGTGGATCTTTACCAATTAATTTCGCTTGATATTCATGACCATCATTTAACGAAACAGTAATTTTATCTGCATTATCAATAACATGATTATTAGTAACAATATATCCTTTTTCAGCATCAATAATTACACCAGAACCTAATCCAGAAAATGATCTAGACTGACTATCAGGATAACCAAAAAATCGTCTAAACTCTTCTGGCATATTACTTTGCATTTTTGCTGTACCTTCAACGTTAATACTTACAACTGAAGGGAGTACTTTTTCTAACATTGGTGCCAATGAAGGTTGTTGCTGTTGTAAATTATTATCCGTTGGAATAAACGGAAAAGCAGCATAAGCATTCGGTAATGTAGCTAAACTTAAACCTAAACTTAAGGCAATTATGCTTAATAAATTTTTTGGTTTACGTAAAGAATGACTCATTATAAAACTCTCTTGTTTGAATGATTTAATATTGACAATATAAATCTGATTAATATTATCTTATCAAAAAATATTTAAAAATTGATTATGGTTTAATATCTTCACTTTTGAATAATCCAGATGGGTTATCTGAATAATCTTTAGGCTGTTTTTCAAGCGTTAACTCTTGTTTAATACTGATGTCATTATTTGACTCTAGATCAATAATAGGCCTATTTTCATTATTTACAAATTGTCCTGAACTTTCAGCGATGTGTTGGTATAAACGACGGAATTCTTTGGCCATATTATCTAAAATTTCAGCACTATGTGAAAAATGCTTAACCATCATTTGTTTTTGTGAGGCTAACTCTTCTTGGGTTTGTTCTAATTCACGTTGTGCTTTGATATATTTGCGCCCTTTTGGCGAAATAAAATTCATGAAAATCATGCCTAAAATAAATCCAATTACTAGGCCAATGACGATATAAGTCATCATATTATTATCCATATTTCACTCCTTATAGCTCTTAATTATATAACTTGAACATATTGTTTAGTTTATTTTGCATGGTTCGCAAGTTTAATCAATTGTTTTTTTAATTTATCTGGTGCTTGCTCTGCAATTGCATTTAAATATATTGCTGTTTGCTTACTAATAACATTACTAATTTTAACATTCTTATCAGACAAAATAACTGATTGCGAATAATTAGTTGCTATAGTTGGATTAATTTTATATTGAATGGAAGATAAAGATGGTAAAATTTTTTGGCGTATCCCTGATAATAAGTTACCTTGTTCATATTTTAATCTTGTTAACCAGCTGGCCGAACTGACCTCAAGAATAAGCACACCTTGACGATAATTAGCAACTCGATATTGCTGAATTAATGGTGGTGGAAGTAATTCATCAATAATTTTGGTCAATTGACTTAAAGCAATGGTTCTATCTTTTATTTTTGATAATAAGGCCCCTTGTGATAACAAAGAGGTCAACACTTTTGGCTCATTACCACGCATAATTCAGGCTTATCCTTTCTTCCTGCTAAAATTAATAGCAACTAACTCAACCATAAAATTTTTATACCGAATAATTTACCTTATCTAATTAAAAATGTCCTGTAAAAAAATAATATTTACAGTTTATTTGTATTATCCACAATTAATTGGAAAATAACGTCAAATTAACTGCATATTTGCAAAATAATTGCTATAGGTAAAGTTTGTTAATAAAAACACATTAAGTGAAATCAAATCAATTTGATATAGATCTCTCAATCCAATTAATATTGAATTGAGAGAATAAAGAATTATTTGATAGATTTTAAAGAAACTTTATTTATTGAATGACCATTAATGAATAATGAACGTAATTCACCTTTTGGTAATGAAATATTAATTTCATCCCAAGCAGGTTGATATTCACCTCTTGCTTGTATATGAAGATCAATACGTTGATTATCCGAGGTTAAATCCCAATCAATCCATAAGCCTTTCCCTTTTTGATAATCGTAACTTTCGCCATCATCTTCAAAGAAACTGCCTTTTGTTGAATAAACACCTTTAGCAGGAAAAACTTTAAATTCTCGGTAATCATCTAATTGATGATTAACATAAGCCATACGTTTAGACATAGGAATAATAGCACCGGCTCTAACTAATAAAGGAAATGATTCAAGTGGAGCAGGTAAAGTTATCGATTGTTTACCACTAAACCATTGCTGTGAATGATAACAATACCAACCAGTACTATTATCTGGTAAATAAATTTCACGCTCTCGTTGGCCTGGTTCAACAATGCTCGCAACTAACAGATCTTTACCAATCATAAAATCGTCAGTTTCTTTAAAAGTATTTGCATCATGTTCATGATCCAAAAAAGTTGGTCTTAGCATTGGTTCATCATTATGATGTGCTTGCCATAATAAATTATAGAAATAAGGGAGTAACTGATAACGAAAACAAATAGTATCGCGAATTATTGGTGTAACTTCTGGATACATCCAAGGTTCATTAACAGTATGATCATCATTCCATGAGTGAATAGTAAAACGAGGATGCATAATACCATTTTGCACCCAACGTACGAAAAGTTCTGGTTCCGGTTTATCACCAGAAAAACCACCTACATCATGACCAACATTGTACAATCCGGATAGACTCATTCCTAATCCCATACGAATATTATATCGCAGAGTTTGCCAACTTGTTCGATTGTCTCCTGACCATGTTTGCACATAACGTTGAATGCCTGCGCAACCTGAACGTGAAATCAAATAAGGGCGAATATTTGGATTATAAGTTTGTTGCGCTTCCATTGATGCTCTACACATTAGTAATGGCATTACTGGTCGAATATGTTTAATAGTAATTTCTTTACCAAAACCATGACAACGAGCTTCTCCATCCCAAACTTCAAATTCATTATTATCATTCCAAGTAGAATCAATGCCCATTTCAAGAAGTTGCTTGGTTACATTGTTTTTCCACCAATTAAATGTTGCTGGATTAGTAAGATCTAAATTAGAACCTTCATCATCCCAAAACATTGAACGTTCAGGATTATCACTTTCTGAATCTTTGATAAAAAGTCCCTTCTCCGCTGCTTCCTTATATTTAGGATGATCTTGTAACAAACATGGTTTTATATTAGCAGCGATTCTTAAACCTGCCTCATGATAAGATTTGGTGAAAGCTTTCGGATCAGGGAATTTATCATAATTCCAATTAAAGACATATCGTTTACCATTAATCGAGGTATAGCCTGATGACAATTGAAATGAATCACATGGAATACCGTGCTCTTGACACAGATCAATAAAATTTTGCATCTGCTCTTGAGCATTAGGCGCATCGGTATAAAACATTGTTGAACCGCTGTAACCTAAACTCCACTTAGGGCCAAAAAACGTTTTACCGGTTAACTTAATGAAAGATTTAGTAACATCAATAATTTTCGGCCCTAAGAAGAAATAGAAATCAATATCCCCTGCTTCAGCTTGGTAACGACGATATAAAAGGTGATAATTATCATGTTCCGTTCCCAAATCTATCCAACAACTGCTTAAATTATCATAAAATAGTCCAAAACTAACATCATTTCGATGGGTAATAGTAAACGGTATATGTTTATAAAGCGGATCAGTCTCCTTAGCATTATAGCCCATTGAATCAAGATTACGCATTTCAAAACGGCGGCCGGCACGATTAAGGTCGCCTGCTTTCTCACCCAAACCATAATAATGTTCATCTTTATATCTTCGTTGATAATGAGCAATACCATCACCATGAGGATTAATTAAATAAGCACTAGTACTTCTATCCTCAACCAGCAATTGCCACTCACCAAATTCATTCTTAAATTCCCATTTTAGTGATAATGGTTGATCAATAGTTACTCTTAACTGGCTTGAACTAATAATAACTTTATTGTCTTGTTGCAATAATTCATATTTTGGTAAAGAAAAACCTTCGGTGCTTAATCGATCACGACCTTCTAATGGCGTATCTTGATTAGGAGCAATACTCCATGTTCTATCAAGTGATAAACTATTATTTCGTTTAATTAAAACACGAAACATCTTTTCTTCAAGCACATACAGGCAAAAGTTAAATCGATTATCTACTAATAATTCAATGCAATTGTTTTGGTCATTCTTAAAAATCCATGTCTTTAATGTTTTCATATAACTATCCTAAAAAATTAATAACTATTTTCCAATACGAGTCATCTGATTCTAATATTTCTATTTTTTAGACAAAAATAAACTCAATTAATGAGAACCAAAGTAACGATTTGCATTGTTAAAACAAATATTGCTAATCATGTTGCCAACTAAATTAAAATCAGCAGGAATTTCGCCATTTGCCATCCAATTTCCCACCATATTGCAAAGGATTCGCCTAAAATACTCATGTCTGGTAAAGGATAAGAAACTACGAGAATCAGTTAACATACCAACAAATTGACTTAATAATCCCATTTGAGAAAGTTGCATAATTTGGCGTTCCATACCATCTTTCTGATCATTGAACCACCAACCAGATCCAAATTGAATTTTTCCTGCGATGCCTGAACCTTGAAAGTTGCCAGCCATAGTAGCTAACACTTCATTGTCACGAGGGTTTAGGCAATATAAAATGGTTTTCGGTAATTCGTCAGTTAAGTCTAAAATACCTAATAATGAAGAAAGAGGTTCGGCAATTGTTCTATCGCCAATCGAATCAAATCCAGCATCAGGGCCAAGTAATTTAAACATTCTTTGATTATTATTACGTAGCGCACCTAAGTGTAACTGCATTACCCAATTGCGTTTATGATATTGCTTACCTAACCATACCAATACCGCGGTACTAAATTGAGCAATTTCTAATTCAGAAAGGGATTGATTAGCAAGGCGTTTTGTTATTATTTGATCAAGCTGTTTTTCGCTACGAATGTCGGCATAATGTAAAATTTCAATACCATGATCTGATGCTTCACAGCCATGCTGTTGAAAATGATCTAGACGTTTAGTTAATGCACAAAGTAGTTTTTCAAAATTATTAATTTCGATATCAGTAACTTTGCCTAATTCAGCAATATAATCAGCAAAACCAGCCAATTCTATTTTGAAGACTTTATCTGGTCGCCAACTAGGCCTTACTTTAGTCAGAAATGAGGTATCTAATGCAATTTGCTTATGATATTCAAGTGAATCGATAGGATCATCGGTTGTACCAACGGCTTTAACATTCATTTGAGTTAAAATACCACGAGTAGAAAACTCAGCTGTTGCTAATTTAGCATTAGCTTCAGCCCATATTTGATCAGCTGTTTTTTCATTAAAAATAATATTTTTTATACCAAATGGTCTCTTTAACTCTAAATGGGTCCAATGATAAATAGGGTTTCCTAGTGTTAAAGGAACAACTTTTGCCCATGTAAGATATTTTTCATAATCAGATGCGGTTCCGGTTATAAATTTTTCATCGACACCAGCAGTTCGCAATACTCGCCATTTATAATGGTCACCAGCTAACCAAATTTCAGTTAAATTACCGAAATTTTTATTCTCAGCGATATCTTTTGGTGGTAAATGACAATGATAATCATATATAGGTTGATCTTTAGCATAATCAAAATAAAGCTTTTGTGCTGCATCAGTTTGTAACAAAAAGTTATCATCTAAAAATTTTTTCATACTCTAAAGTCCAATTTAAAAAAATAAATCCTGAATAGTTTGTTTTGCACCTTTCTCCATTAAACAAAGATAATATTGAGTTACTTTATCTTTAAATAATGAATTATTTGGTAAATCAGATCCAAAAACAGCGTTTAAAGTTAATAAAGCATTGACTCGCTCAATACCATCATCACTAGCGGTTACTATTTTTTTTAACTCATCTACCATTGGGTCACGAAGATCGATTATTTGTTTATGATCATCAATACCACCAACATAACGCATCCAGCCAGCCACTCCTAAAGCAAGTAAAGAAAAATCAGAATTATGTTTGATATGCCAACGAATTGAATCAAGCATGCGTTGTGGTAATTTTTGCGTTCCATCCATGGCTATTTGCCATGTTCGATGTTTTAGTGATGGATTACTAAATCTTTCAATGAGTTTTTCTGCATATTGTTGTAAATTAACCTGCGGCGAAACATTTAAAGTTGGAACTTGTTGTTGTAGCATTAATGATAAAGTTGCCTGTTTATATGCCTCATCATTCATACAATCATTAATATGCTCATACCCAGCTAAATAGCCTAAATACGCTAAGAATGAATGACTACCATTTAACATTCGAAGTTTCATCTCTTCATATGGGACAACATTATCAACAAATTCAGCACCAACTTCGTTCCAATTAGGTCGAGCAGTAACAAAATTATCTTCAATAACCCATTGAATAAATGGTTCACAAGCTATACCACAAGGATCAAACATACCACCTAGTGCATCTTGAATTTCTGTTAATGTTTCGGCTGTCGCAGCGGGTACAATACGATCAACCATGGTACAAGGGAAAGTGGTGTTGGTTTCAATCCATTTAGCTAACTCTGGGTCACGTGCATTTGCTAAGTCTAAAATCGCTTTTTTTAATACCAAACCATTTTCAGGCATATTATCACATGATAAAGCAGTAAATGATTTTAAACCTCGTTGCATCCTTCTATATAAGGCCTCAACAATCACGCCAGGAGCTGACATAGGTTTAGTCGGCGAACTCAGATCGGATTTAATTAATTGATTATTTAAATCCAAACCAGCACCACCTAGTAACATACAATAACCTTTTTCGGTTACTGTCAATGAAACGATCTCGACTACCGGATCAGCCATTTTTTCTAAAATAGTTTCAATACCATCTATTGGCGCTAATAATGATTCTTTCACACTGCCAATAATATAAGCTTGTTTAGATGTTGCACCTTTTTCTAAAACCGTATAGAGGTGATCTTGTTTTCGAATATCATTAATAAGCTCTTCACCTCCGACAATATTTACCTCACAAATGGCCCAATCACTATTACCTTTATTTAATAGGCGATCAGTAAATAATGCCTGATGAGCCCGATGAAAAGCACCAAAACCTATATGTACAATCCGCGCTACCATTTTTTCTCGGGCATATAAAGGTTTGTGTGCAATTGATTGGGGAGTATTTGATAAATTTAACATGTAACACACCATTATTAACTAGTTGACAGTATTTATTGGTTAGACATATTTTCACTTGTTGATAAAATTTTCACCTTTATTTTTTAATTTTTGTGATTTTAGTCACATTTTTTGGTTTATATTATAAGCATCCTTGCAAAAAACACTATAATACCGAACAATATTGGTAAACCAATATAAAAACTGAAACGACTTTCTGTTATTATAGGCTTAGAGGAGTTGTAATAATTAGCGTATAATTATCTACATTAAACTTAAAAGTATTCTAAGGACTATAGATTATGCCAGTGGTCAATCGACTTTATCAAGAAATTGGTAATGAATTGAAATCATTATTAAAAAGTGGAACCTTTAAAATTGGTGATCGGCTTCCACCAGAAAGAGACATTGCTGAAACTTTTAATGTCAGTAGGACAGTAGTTCGTGAAGCGTTGATTATGTTAGAGCTTGAAAATTTAGTTGCAGTAAAAAAAGGCTCCGGTGTTTATGTAATTGGTTTACCTGATGAAGTCTTATCAGAAAAAGATAGGAAAATTGAAGAAGAAGATTTAGGTCCATTTGAATTATTACAAGCTAGGCAATTAATTGAAAGCAATATTGCCGCTTTTGCAGCCTCACAAATTGTCAAAGCAGATATTGTTGAATTAAGAGCAATATTGGAACAGGAACGGCAAATATTAGAACAAGAGGTTCTTGATGACTATAGTGCTGATGAAATGTTTCACATTGCTATAGCACGAGCTACCAAAAATTCAGTACTTGAACGTTTATTGTCAGATCTATGGGCTAAACGATCTACAAGTAAAATGTGGGACCAGCTACAAAGTAGAATCACCGATCATAGTTACCGTAAAAAGTGGCTATATGATCACGAAAAAATTCTACAAGCTTTACAGTTAAAAGATGCTATGGCTGCACGCCATGCTATGTGGCAACACTTAGAAAATGTTAAACAAACATTAATGACAGTTTCTGACAGTGAAGATCCAAATTTTGATGGTTATTTATTTGACTCTATTCCGGTCACTATTGTTAACCAATAGTTGAAAATATGCATTGTTAATGGATCTTCCTTTTGGAATGACTTATTAAATAAAGAATCATTAAGGAGATTTTAGATGGAACAAACAATGCGTTGGTTTGGCCCTAGTGACCCGGTATCATTGGATGATATCAGACAATCCGGAGCAACCGGAATTGTTACAGCATTACACCATATACCTAACGGTGAAGTATGGACTATTGATGAAATTCAAAAACGAAAAAAAATAATCGAAGATAAAGGTCTAGTTTGGTCTGTTGTCGAAAGTATTCCTGTTCATGAAGAGATAAAAACCCATTCAGGTAATGTTGAACAACATATTGCTAATTATCAACAATCTATTCGTAATTTAGCTGCTTGTGGTATTGATACGGTTTGCTATAATTTTATGCCGGTATTAGACTGGACTCGTACCGATCTTGGTTATCAATTACCGGATGGTTCAAGAGCCCTGCGCTTTGATCAAATTGCCTTTGCAGCATTTGATATTCATATTTTACAACGACCTAATGCCGAAAAAGATTATAGTCAAGAAGATGTCCTTTCAGCAAAAAACTACTTTGAACAAATGACACAAGCCGATAAAGATAAATTGGTAGCAAACATTATTGCTGGTTTACCTGGCGCTGAAGAAGGTTATTCACTTGATCAGTTTCGAGCACATCTTGCAACTTATGATGGTATTGATAAAGCTAAATTACGCGAAAACTATGCTTATTTTTTAAAAGCTATTGTACCTGTTGCCGAAGAAGTTGGAGTTGTATTAACTGTTCATCCAGATGATCCTCCTAGACCGATTTTAGGTTTACCTCGCATTGTTTCAACGATTGAAGATATGCAATGGATAAAAGAGACTGTTGATAGTATCCATAATGGTTTTTGCTTTTGTACTGGCTCTTATGGTGTTCGTAGTGATAATGATTTAGTTACTATGGCTGAAAAATTTGCCGATCGAGTTTATTTTATTCACCTACGCGCAACAGTACGTGAAGAAAATCCATTATCTTTCCACGAAGGTGATCACCTAGCTGGGGACGTTGATATGTATGGCGTAATAAAGGTACTTATTGCGGAAGAAGAACGTCGCAAAAAAGCTGGTATAAACCGTTTAATACCCGTTCGTCCAGATCATGGCCACCAGATGCTTGATGACCTTAAAAAGAAAACTAATCCAGGTTATTCTGCAATAGGACGCTTAAGAGGCTTAGCTGAAATCCGTGGTGTTGAATACGCAATTAGACGCGCATTTTTCGAATAAAAAATAATTTATCTATGTTGAAGCCCATGATTATGGGCTTGTTTATTTTCTAAATTTACATATAAAAATAGCGTGATATACACGCTATTCTTCTTTTTATATTTATAGTTAGGATGTGTGTCTATAAATAATTTGCGAATTACTTGTTATTTTTTTGGCTACGTTGATATAACAAAGAACACATTATGATAGCGCCAATGATATCTAAAAAGCCCATGGTAATAAAGAATGGTTTAAAACCAATAGTTTCAACAAACTGCCCAACAACTATAGTAAATAAGAAACTCGCTATCCAAGCAGAACTACCTCTTAATCCATTCACCGTTGAGACTTCTTTACCAGAAAAGTTTTCAATAACTTGAATAGTTAACATCGCCGATAACATTTGATGTCCCCATGCGCCAATAGCAATTAATGCAATAGCCGTATAAGGGCTTTCAGTTAAACTAGCAAAAGCCATTGATAACATGAACAATGCTGCACCTAAATAAGTTGTACATGCTGCATTTATTCGAGAAAGACCAAAATGTTTATTTAACATTCTAGAAAAATATCCAGATGATAATCCACCAAAATCGGCAGCAAGAAATGGAATCCAGACAAACATTGCCATCTCTTTCAATTGCATGCCTCGTTCGGTTAATAAATAATATGGTACCCAGAAGTTAACTGCTGCCCATGCAGGCTCAGCTAAAAAGGCAGGAATAGCAATACCATAGAATTTCTTTTTACTAACCACTTGTTTAAGAGCAACCCAAATATTTTTATTTTGCTGGATTTCGCTATCATCCTGTTCAGAAAGAATATATTTCTTTTCAGCTTCAGAAATAAAACGACTTTTGGATGGTTCACTAAAGAAGAAAAGCCAAATTCCAGCCCAAATTATTCCTAAAGAACCAGGAATTAAAAATGCTAACTGCCATCCGCCAAATTGATGAATTGTATAAATCAAAGGAGGAGCAATCATTGCACCTAAAGAAAAACCGACCATACTCCAGCCATTAGCTATAGCTCGCTCTTTTTTCGGAAACCATAAACTAATTACTTTTGCATTAGCAGGAGCAACGACTGATTCAGCACCACCCATAACAAAACGTAAAATAGCCAAATGGATCCATGCGCCAGCGCCAGCATGTAGTACACACATAACTGACCATATTACAACCATAATTGCAAATCCAATACGTAGGCCTATTACATCAACAAACCATCCAACGATAGGTTGAAAAATGGTATAAGCTAATTGGAAAGCCCCTGTAATATAAGAGTATTCTTTAGGTGTAATATTTAGATCTCGTATAATTTCCTGAGCCATAATGCCTAAAGCATTTCTATCAACATAATTGAGGATAACACCCGTCGCAAATAAAATAATCATAAGCCAACGGACATATCCTCCTGACTTCAATATGGCACTCATAATAACCTCTAGTTTTAATGTAAATTTCTAAAATATAATTAGTGTCACCAAAATTGGTAAACCAAATATTACCGTTATTTTTCATTATAGTATTCCAAAATTAATCTAAATCGTGATTTGGATCACATAATAATAGAATTGGTATAATATCTTAATGTGTTTTTATGACGTGAATAAAGAATAAAGACTATTAATTTATGCGTGCCCATTGAGTTAAAAAAACAATTAATCGAAAATGTTAGATAAGATAGTTATAGTTACAATAAAGCATAAAATACTAATATTACAAAAAATGCTATTAAATGATTGTGGTTTTGACATAATTTATACTTAACCGCTATACTTAAGGGGATATTTTCTACATCTATATCGTTAAGCAGTTTTTTAATAAGCAGTTTAAACATAAGGGGTGTAATATGGGTATCTTAAATAATATTTTTTCAAAAATATTTCCAAACGCACAAGCCGCTGTAGGTCATGCTAAAGATGCAGTGAAAGAGCAAGTTGATAAAATCACTGACACAGTAAAAGACAAAACTTCAGATAATACTTCAAGTAATAACACAAATAATAGTAATTCCGATCAAAATCAACAAAACACATCGGACAACAAAGCGCCGATATCTGAGATCGATGTCATGTCAATTTTGGATAATTTAGCTAAAAAATTTCCAGAAAAACTTAATTGGAAAACATCTATTGTTGATTTATTGAAATTATTAGGTATCGATAGTAGTTTAGATGCACGTAAAAAACTCGCCACCGAACTTAATTATACCGGCAGTACTGACGATACCGCATCGATGAATACATGGTTAATAAAAGAAGTAATGAAGAAAATAGCTGAAAAAGGTGGTAATGTTTCTCATTTATTTTCTTAATCAAAATTGATACGTGATTTGTTATCCACCTGTCTATCAGGTGGATTTTTTTATAGTCAATTAATTAAAACACGCTATTGTTGACAACTTTAAGCTTTGAATGCATGCAGACGATTCATCGCACTTTCTATTCCATTTGTTAATAAAATATTAGTACAATAAACTGATTCATCGATAGCTTTATCAATTAATTCTTGTTCTGGTTTAGAGGGTTTATTTAAGACATAACCAACTACTTTATTTTTATCTCCTGGATGGCCAATTCCAATTCTCAACCGATAAAAATTCAGATTATTGCCAAGTTTACTGGCAATATCTTTTAAGCCGTTGTGACCACCATGGCTACCGCCAAATTTTAATTTGGCAATCCCCGGATTAAGATCTAACTCATCATGAGCAACTAATATCTCATCGGGCTTAATTTGATAAAAAGAAGCCATTGCTTGCACTGCTTTACCACTTAAGTTCATAAAGGTAGTTGGTACTAACAAACGAACATCATGCCCATTGATATTAATTCGAGAACTATATCCAAAAAATTTAGGATCATTTTTTAATGGTTGATTATAACGTTCAGCAAGGAGATCAACATACCAAGCTCCTGCATTATGGCGAGTTGCGGCATATTCATTACCCGGATTGGCTAACCCTACAATTAGTTTGATTGTTGACATAATAGTTTAATCGTTAATTATCTTGTTATTACAAAAAAGCCCCTAACAGGGGCATTTATCTAATTCAGAAGAAAAGATTATTGATGGAACATTGCTGAAATCGATTCTTCGTTACTAATACGTCGAATTGCTTCAGCAAGCATACCTGATAATGTAAGTTGACGCACATTTTTCAATGCTTTAACTTCCGCAGTTAATGGAATTGTGTCACAAACTACAATTTCATCAATAGCAGAATCTTTAATGTTACTTACAGCTTTTCCTGAGAAAATTGGGTGGGTCGCATAAGCAAAGACACGTTTTGCGCCACGAGCTTTTAATGCATCAGCCGCTTTACAAAGTGTTCCTGCCGTATCGATCATGTCATCAACTAAAATACAATCTCTATCAGCAACATCACCGATAATATTCATCACTTCTGCTTCGTTAGCACGTTGACGACGTTTATCAATAATCGCCATATCAGTGTCATTTAAAAGTTTAGCAATAGCACGAGCACGAACCACACCACCAATATCTGGAGATACCACGATTGGGCGTTCAAAATCACGTTGCAACATATCTTCTAAAATAACAGGGCTACCAAACACATTATCAACGGGTACATCAAAGAAGCCTTGAATCTGTTCAGCATGAAGATCAACGGTTAAAACCCTATCAACACCTACAGTCGATAAAAAGTCAGCAACAACTTTGGCTGTAATAGGCACACGGGCTGAACGTACGCGACGATCTTGTCTTGCATAACCAAAATAAGGAATAACAGCAGTAATACGACCAGCAGATGCTCGACGCATCGCATCAATCATCACTAATAATTCCATTAAATTATCATTGGTAGGCGCACAAGTTGATTGGATAATAAAAACATCTTCACCACGGACATTTTCATTAATTTGGACATTTACTTCACCGTCACTAAAACGGCTAACAATAATATCACCAAGAGAAGTATAAAGACGATTAGCTATACGTTTTGCTAGTTCGGGTGTGGCGTTACCAGCAAAAAGCTTCATATCAGGCACGAGAAATCCTCAAGCATGTAATCATGATTACATAAAACGTAATCGGTTAAATCGGGATCACAATTATATAATCATTTACAGATTATGCTCAACCACATTATAAAAATTTATTAAAAATATTTTACATTCATCACATTAATCTATAAAAAACTAAGTTAATAAGATGTTTTTTTGAAGTGAATAAAAAATCAGGTAAACTACTATATAGCTAAGATGATCTATTACCTTAATAATCTATTTAACCTTACAGCAGATACGCAATGAGTGAACAATTAAACACAAATAACCAAGTAACAGAATCTAAACGAACAATACGTAGTTTTGTATTAAGACAAGGCCGTTTAACTAAAGGGCAACAACAGGCTTTAACTCACTTATGGCCTATCTATGGTATTGAGTACAATGCTACCTCGCCAATTGTTTTTGAAGAAAACAAACCGGTGGTGTTTGAAATCGGTTTTGGTATGGGCGCTTCATTAATTGAAATGGCAAAAAATGCCCCTACCAAGAATTTTTTAGGTATTGAAGTCCATAAACCCGGCGTTGGTGCTTGTTTAATGGCAATTGAGGAAAATCAATTATCTAATTTAAAAGTTATGTGCCATGATGCCGTTGAAGTGTTAGAAAACATGATACCTGATAACTCATTAGATAAGGTGCAAATTTTCTTCCCCGATCCATGGCATAAAGCAAGACACAATAAACGTCGAATCATTCAACCTAATTTTGTTGCTTTAATTCATAGAAAATTGAAGACTGATGGTATTTTACATTTAGCTACTGACTGGCAACACTATGCTGAGCATATGCTTGAAGTATTAAGTCAAGCAGAAGGATTCAAAAATTTATCTGCAACTAACGACTATATTCCAAGACCCGAAGATCGACCTATTACCAAATTCGAAAAACGCGGTCAAAATCTAGGGCATGGCGTTTGGGATTTGCAATTTAAAAAAAATAGTGATATCAAGGAGCCGTTATGCAAAATGAGACAATTGATTTAATTTGCCAACGTCGTTCAATTCGGTCTTATAAATTAACGCCATTAACGACTGAACAGATTGATGCAATTATTCAAGCGGCACAATCGGCTCCAAGTTCAAACTTTTTACAATGCGCTACCATCATTAGAATCACTGATAGTGAGAAAAGATCAGAATTAGCTCATTATTCAGGCGATCAGAGTTATATCGTTCAAGCGCCAGAGTTTTGGGTATTTTGTGCCGATTTTAACCGCCATTTTCAAATTGATGCTACTATTCCACTTGAAAAAGCCGAGCAACTTCTAGTGGGTTGTATTGATACCACACTTATGGCTCAAAACGCGGTTATTGCAGCACAATCATTAGGTTTAGGTACGGTGTACATTGGAGGTTTACGCAATAATATTGCTAAAGTGACCGAATTACTTGCGCTACCTAAATATGTTCTTCCTTTATTTGGACTTTGTATCGGTTATCCTGACCAAAATCCTGATAATAAACCACGATTACCAAAACAATTGGTTTTTTTTGAAAATCATTATCAACCAATCAATCACCAATTATTAGCTCAATATGATACTCAGATGCGTCAATACTATGAGCATCGACTGACTAATCAAAAAACCAATGGTTGGAGTGATAAAATTGCAGAAACAATTAGCAAAGGGCAACGAGATTTCGTTTTAAATTATTTGCATAAACAAGGATGGATAACTAAATGAAAAAAGATCAATACCAATTAGATAAAGTTGTAATACTAAGTCGTCATGGAATACGCACTCCATTAGCAAACACCATAGAGTTTTTAGAAAAAGCTAGCCCATTAAAATGGCCAAGTTGGGATCATGCTTATGGTTATTTAACTACCAGAGGAGGTGTTTTAGAATCTTATTTTGGACATTATCTATCGCAATGGCTTGAACAACAAAACATTAGCCTTACACCGGAAAATCCTGATATATATGTTTATGCTAATAGTCTTCAAAGAACAGTTGCCACCGCGCAATTCTTAGTTACAGGGGCTTTTGCGGGTTATGATATCCCGGTTAACCACAAATATACCATTGAAAAAATGGACCCTATATTTGATCCAAGTGTACAAGATGATTCACCAGAATCTAAACAAGCATTATTAAAAGATATTGATGATGCAGATAAAGCTGAATCAATTTTCAAAAATTTAGCGCCAGCTTATGCGATGCTATCGGATATTTTGGACTATAAAAATTCACAATTATATGCTGAATATCAATGTGATTTTGCTGATATTCCTTATGATCTTCATTTTGTAAAAGATGAAGAGCCAGAATTATTAGGGCCTCTAGCAATTGGTATTTGTGCTGTTGATGCTTTCTTATTACAGTACTATTCAGCTTTTCCTAAAGAACAAATTGCATGGGGAAAAATAACCAGCCACGAACAATGGCAACAACTTATACAAATTCGTAACCACTATATTAATTTAGTTTTTCATTCCAGATCTATAGCTCGAAAAAATAGTGCGTTATTAATTAATATGATAGATGATCTGTTACACCAAAAGAATAACAAGGTAAATTTACTCGTTGGCCATGATAGTACCATTGCTGCACTACTTGGTGCCTTGGATTTTGCCGAATACCAACTTCCTAACCAATGTGAAAATACACCAATTGGTGGTATGGTTATATTACAACGTTATCGTAATAAAGCATCGGGGGAATATTTGTTTAAAGCTGAATACGTTTATCAAAGTTTTGAACAACTTTACACCGCGCAACCACTTGATATCAATCATCCACCACAACATTACCAACTTCAGCTAAAAAATGCAGTAGCAAATAGTGATGGTTTTTATCAGTGGCAAGAGTTTGAAACCCGCCTAAAAGAATTTAAAAAATAAATAAATTAGATTGTCTATAAATGTTTAAAGTTTAAACGATTAGACAATCTAAATATCTCCATTACGTTCAACCAGTATTAAAAAATTCATGGTCGGTGATGAAATGCTAGCAGAAGCGCAACAAGATCTAACGCCAGAACAAGCTGCAGAAAGATTGAGCAACCTTAGTGATGTATACTACAAAGATAAAACTAACAAATAACTAATATTTTATAGTTAAAATTGGTTAAAAATTATACACAGAACAACTAACATTTACGTTACTCTCAATATTTTTTTATCACTATAAAAAATATTGAGGAAAGGGATTTTTTAGGCTAAAAAATCGAAGATTTTACATAGTTAACCTAACAATCTAGGTTAAAATTAGGTATGATATTCCCCTATTCACTAATGGATAATAAGATAGATGAAAAGCAAAGCGCTCACAGCGATTTTTCCGGGAACATTTGATCCAATCACCAATGGTCATATAGACCTAATTACCCGTGCATCGCAATTGTTTCCACGTTTAATTGTAGCTATAGCTCAAAATCCAAATAAAAAAACACTGTTTACTTTAGAAGAACGAGTAAACTTAGCCTCAACATCGGTTGAACACTTATTGAATGTGGAAGTGATTGGCTTTGATAATCTTATGGCTGACTTCGCCCAAAAGCATGCGGCGACAGTGATAGTCAGAGGAGTGAGAACAACTCACGATTTTGAATACGAAAGACAATTAGCTGAAATGAACCGAGCATTAAAACCTGATTTAGATACTATCTTCTTAATGCCGTCTATTGCGATGGGATTTATTTCATCGACTATTGTTAAAGATGTTGCTTTCCATGGTGGAGACATCTCTAATTTAGTACCTTTACATGTCAAAACAGAGTTACTAAAACGGCTAACATAATTTCAATTTATTAATATGGTTAATTTTTACACCCCTACAAAAAAGAAGTTTACTCCACAAAAATTGACAGTTACTGTCACTAATTTAGATGCGTTCGGTCAAGGTGTCGCAAATCATAAAGGTAAAACAATTTTTATAAAATCTGCTTTACCCGATGAAACTGTTGATATTCAACTAACTGATGATAAAAAAAATTATGCCAAAGCAAAAGTTATAAAATACCACAATCACAGCCAACAGCGAGTTAAACCACAATGTAAGTACTATACAAAATGCGGTGGCTGTGAATTACAACATATTTCATCAAATTTACAGCAACAAGCTAAATATGAAGCCTTAATCAAACTATTGCAGAAAGAAGCTGGGGCGGAGTTGGACTATAAAGACAATTCACCTAATATCATTGCCGACCAACCATATCATTATCGTAGGAGAGCTAGATTATCAATTAATTTTGTTAAAGGTGAATTATTTATCGGCTTTAGGCAGGCAGAATCAAACCAAATTATAAATATAGAACACTGTCCGGTATTAGTTGAACAATTAGATAAATTATTAATGCCATTACAGTCTTGTTTAAGACAAATTAAACAAAAAAAATCACTTGGACATATTGAATTAATTGCTGTCGATAGTGGCATTATCCTTGTGTTAAGACACACCATGCCACTAACAGAACAAGATAGCATTTTATTAAAAAAATTCGCTGAAGCTCACAATATTTCACTCTATTTTCATGGTCATGAACTGCTCCATATCAGTGGCACCACTGAACATTATTATCTGATTAATCATCTAAAATTAACTTTCAGTCCACTTGATTTTATACAAGTTAATAGTCAAATTAATCAAAAGATGATTGATAAGGCTTTAGAGTGGTTAGATATAACTTCAGATGATAAAATACTCGACCTATTTTGTGGTATGGGTAATTTCTCGTTACCTATGGCAATAAACAGCCAATCAGTAACAGGTATTGAAGGTGTTGATGCTCTGGTGGAAAAAGCCAAGATCAATGCTAAACTAAATAAAGATAAAATTGTAGCTAAAACCCAGTTTTTCACCTGTAATTTAGAAGATAAACAGCAATTTTCAATATGGAATCAGTCAAAATTTGATAAAGTATTATTAGATCCTGCTAGAGCCGGTGCTTATAATGCTACAGCAGAAATTGTTAAGATATCGCCTACAAAAATAGTTTATATTTCATGCAATCCTGCTACATTAGCTAGGGACTGCAAGCTATTTATTGAGGAAGGATACAACATTGCAAAAGTTGCTATTTTGGATATGTTTCCACAAACTAAGCACATTGAATCAATGTTGATGTTAACTAAATCAGGATAATAATTATGGTATCAATTAGAGGCGCCCATCAACAAAATGACGAGCATTATACTCTCGCACAGTTTGATGTTGAACAATGGGCAAAACAAGAACTGTTATTAACCAATATTGAATCTTATCAAAAGTTTAAAGATATTTGGGATTTTTGTTTTGAGCATAGCGCTGGTGCACCAGAGCAAGTCAATTGCTTCCAAAATGCAATTGAAATGGTTGAAATTTTATCAACCTTAAATATGGATATTAATAGTTTAGCAACCGCCCTTTTACTCCCTTTCTTTGATACTAAAATTATCTGCCGTGAAGATCTACCTGAAAATTTTGACCGTGAAATTATTCATATTCTTTCTAGTGTTGTCAAAATGAAGGACATTAGGCAACTCCGTGCTATCCGTAATGGTCATGCAACAAACGAACAAATTGATAGTATTCGTCGTATGTTACTTGCGATGGTTAATGACTTCCGTAGTGTAGTCATTAAACTAGCGGAGCGTATCACTTATTTACGTAATTTGATGCATGCACCCAAAGAAGATCAAGTGCTAGCTGCTAAAGAGTGTTTTAATATCTATGCCCCTTTAGCGAATAGACTAGGTATTGGTCAATTAAAATGGGAGCTTGAAGATTTCTGTTTCCGTTATTTACATCCTGACCAATATCGTTTTATTGCCCATAAATTACATGAGAAACGTCTAGATCGCGAATCATATATCAATCTATTTGTTAAAAATTTACAGGATATGATGAATAAAGATCATATTCGTGCCGAAGTTTACGGTCGCCCTAAACATATCTATAGCATATGGCGAAAAATGGAACGTAAACATCTACAATTTGAAGATTTATATGATATTCGAGCGGTACGCATCATCTGTGAGCGAATCGAAGACTGTTACAATGCCTTAGGTATCGTACATAGCCATTATAAACATATTGCAAAAGAATTTGATGACTATGTTGCCAATCCAAAACCCAATGGATATCAATCAATTCATACCGTGGTTTATGGTCCAAATGATAAAACTATTGAAATTCAAATACGTACCGAACAAATGCACAATGATGCTGAATTAGGTGTAGCAGCACATTGGAAATACAAAGAAGGCAGTACAGATAAAATGACTGCCTACGATCAGCGCATTTCTTGGCTACGTAAATTATTAACTTGGCAACAAGAGATGTCAGAAAGTGGTGAAATTCAAGAAACTGTGCGTAGTCAAATTTTTGATGATCGCGTTTATGTATTTACACCAAAAGGTGATGTTGTTGACTTGCCTGCCGGTTCAACACCGTTAGATTTTGCTTATCACATTCATAGTGATGTTGGTCACCGTTGTATCGGAGCTAAAGTTGCGGGTCGCATAGTACCGTTTACCTATATATTAAAAACGGGCGATCAAGTTGAAATTATCACCCAAAAACAACCTAATCCAAGCCGCGATTGGCTAAATCCAAATACTGGATTTGTAAATAGCAGCCGTGCACGAGCAAAAATACAAGCTTGGTTTAAAAAACAAGATCGAGATAAAAATATAGCTGCTGGTCAACAAATTTTAGACAATGAATTAGAACCGTTAAATATTAGCCTAAAAAGTGTCGAAAAGATTCTGATTAGTAAATATAACGCCCATTCGTTTGACGAAGTATTAGCAGGGATAGGTAGTGGGGATGTTAGAATTAACCAACTGGTTAATTTTATTAATGCCCAATTTAATAAGCCAACAGCTGAAGAGGAAGATGAAGCTGTTCTTAAACAGATCACCCAAAAATCAACCTCTCAAGCCAAAAATACCAATAAAATATCATCGATAAAAGGTGGTGAAATTATTATTGAAGGTGTAGATAATTTACTCTACACCATTGCTAATTGTTGTCGCCCTATCCCCGGTGATCCAATTGTCGGTTTTGTTACCCAAGGACGAGGTATTTCAATCCATCGTTCAGACTGTGAACAGTTGCAAGAGCTAAAAAATCATGCTCCAGAACGAATCACCAGTGCGGTATGGAGTGGTAATCATAACGCAAGTTATACGATGGTCATTCGCATCATAGCTAGTGATAGAAGTGGTTTATTGCGAGACATAACAACAATTTTAGCTAATGAAAAAGTAAATGTCTTAGGAGTTTCGAGTCGCATAGATATGAAACAACAAATTGCAACGATTGATATGGATATGCAAATTTTTGATCAGGACTCTCTTGAAAGAGTTATGAATAAAATTAAACAACTTTCTGACGTGCTGGAAGCAAAACGCTTACAAGCATAATAATTCGGTTGCCGCTAGTATGTGAGTGGCAACCTTATCTATTGATTAACTTCGCTGTAAAATCTCAAATTGGTAATCATAACAATTTTTATCATCCGCTTTATGATTTTCTGAATAAATTTGTTGCCATGATGTTTGTAAATAATCAGGAAAATAAGTATCGCCAGTCAATTTGGCATCAATATGCGTTAAATAAAGTCGATTAACTAAAGGTAATACCTGTTGATAAATATTACCACCACCTATAATAAAGGCTTCTTCTACTTGTAGTTGATTAATAATTGATATTGCCTCATCAATCGATTTAACCCAACTAACATTAGCATTAATTGACGTATTACTCTCAGCCTGTCGACTGATGACAATATTGTGGCGATTAGGCAATGGTCGACCAATAGATTCAAACGTTTTACGCCCCATAATCACCGGTTTATTTAATGTATTTTTTTTAAACCATGCTAAATCTGCAGGCATGTGCCATGGCATTTGATTGTTCATACCAATCACACGATTATCAGCCATTGCAACAATTATACTTAATATCATTGTAGTTCCTTTATACATAACCTAAAGATTTAATACGTTCACTAACATTACTCGGAAATTTAGTCTGCGACCACAGTCTTTGGCTTAAAGAAAGTAATGTCTCTTTTTGACCTGAAACAATCCAATTCGCTAATTCAGTCGCCACATCAGGATAAATAATAGCTTTAGGTGACGGTAGACCAAGCCAGTATTTCAACTTCATATTATTTAAATGTTCCATAACGGTTGCCATGTCTAAAGACTGCAAACATTGGGCATTGTAAACTTGTTCAAATTGACCTGCTACTGGTTTAGTTAAAATCTTTTTACCCAAAGATAATGCTTCTGAAATTAGAGCAAATCCAGTATTTGAAATAATACCAGAACAACTTAATAGAGCTTGAGTAAAATTATCTCGACTTAACGGTTGCAATAAAATATTACCATGCGCAGAAGATTGTTTTATCTCAGGGTGAAAACAACTAAATTGATATTGCGAAAATTGACTTAATAATCCAGTAATTTCAGTTAAATCTTCAAAAGGCAAATAAACGACAATTTTACCATCTTCAGTTGGTGGTGTAGCAAATGAATCAATCATTGGCGGAACCAATTTATGACCAAAATGGAACCAATGTAAACCAATAGGTTGTGTAACTGGAGCATAGTATTTCATAATCACATTTGCTATCGTGCCATATTCTTTAGGCTTGAGATATTGGCAAACAGACTGATTACTGATACCTAAACATTCTCGATTTTGATGATGTGCAGCCCAAGCACTAACCGGTTCAAAGTCACTAATAATACAATCATATGCAGATAAATCTAAATCACGAACATCTTTAATTAATCTAAAAGCCCGAATTCTTTGGATAGTTTTACGAAAATTGATTTTGCCATTAAGCGTAGCAAATGAAAGACCAGCAAATGTTCGGTAGTTGCCAAAAGCTTGCATATCAAAATAATCTTTAGGATCACGACCACTTAAAATATAGTCAACATCCGCTCCAGCCTTTTTTAAAGCTTTGGCTAATGTTCGACAACGACTGATATGGCCATTTCCTGTTCCTTGTACTCCAAAAAGAATTTTCATATCGCTATTATTCATAATGTTTTTTATGCGAATATGATACCAGAACCAATTATATTTGGCTTATATATTTTTATGATCATCTTGTACTAAATAACCATTAATATACCAATTATTGTTGATGTTACAGATTGAAAGATTGGCGATTATTAGCAAGTGAAGTTGAATAAAACTTCCACTTGTCAAAATAGTATAAATTTAGTGTTTTCTCTAGTAAAATAAATACAAGGTTTGCTAGATTAATTGCGTGATAAATAATGTCATTAACTATAAACAAAAAGCGAGTAAATATTTTAATTATATCGATAATCTTTTTGTTTTTTTATTCTATTTGGCATGTTCCACTCATTATGTCCAAACCTTGTACTGTTCATCATTCACCTAGCTTACAATCTTTAAGGGTGAACGCAAATCATCACTCTCCAGTAATTGATTTGCCGACTTCTAAATCAACAAAACCTTTTATTAGTGAATCAGTTAATCATTGTTTTGCTTGTGGCATGGCTATTGCTAATTATAGCGTTAATATTGATTATCCGATTTACCGTGAACAATATCTACCAACAAATTTTATTCCTGAATATAAAGAATTTATTCCTGAGTTAAAACCACCAAAAATTAGCTAATTTACGCTCTGTTAAATATTAGTAATAAATACTGGAAATCAATAACACGTTAGCTTGCTGAACGACTAGACGAGTTGGGAGAGCTAACTACTAGTTATTATTTAACTAAATAAATGATTATAGGAATACTATGAAACGCCGAAATTTTATAATGAATATTACCGCTGCCGTTGGTGGTTTAATTGCGACTAAAGCCATTGCCAAATTGGATCATTCATCAATGTCTGACATGGTTTGTGATGTTAAATCTGATAATTGTGATAAGGGGGACAACATGCACGATCATATGAATATGAATATGAACAACAAACAACCACAAAAACTATTATCTACTTCAGCACTACCAAAAGGTCATGATTTACCCAAATTCCAGCTGTTAAAAAATAGTAGTCATCAATCAGGTATATTTGAAGCTACTATTGAAGCCAAACCTGTAAAAATTGAATTAACGCCTGATATCACTACAGAATTTTGGGCTTACAATGATTCAATACCAGGGCCACTTATTGAAGTTTATGAAGGTGATAAAGTCAAATTGACAGTAAAAAATAAACTGTCACAACCAACAACAGTGCACTGGCATGGTTTACTTGTGCCATCAAATCAAGATGGCAATCCACAAGATGAAATACCTGCAGGCAGTGAACGTATTTACGAATTTACCATTCCCGAAGACAGTGCTGGTACCTATTGGTATCATCCTCATGGTCATAACACCGTTGCTGAACAAGTCGCTAGAGGATTAGCGGGAGTATTTATAGTTCGTAGTAAAAAAGACCCTTTAGAATCTTTACCGGAACTAAATTGGTTTTTCTCAGATCTGAAACTGACAGACAAAGGAGAAATTGCCGATAACTCAATGACTGATTGGATGAATGGTCGAGAAGGACAATTTGTATTAATTAATGGTGGTTATCGTCCAAAAATGAAAGTTAATACTGCAACACGTGTTCGTGTTTGGAATGCCTGTTCTGGACGTTATCTTAACCTTTCAATTCCAGGTTGTGATGTCTTTTTAGTGGGTAGTGATGGTGGATTAATGCCTGAACCAATTTCCCTTGAAAAGCCACTATTATTATCACCTGCCGAACGCGCAGAATTGGTAATTTTACCCAAACAAACCGGTACGGTTTACTTACAATCAATTGGTTATGATCGCGGTAAGATGGGAAATGTACCACCAGAACAAGATATAATACTTGCTGAATTAGAGTTACAACAAGCAAATTCGATTGTTTTACCTTCGCCATTACGAACTCTACCTAAAATTGGTGAAGCAAAAGCGCATAAAACGCTTGAATATACAGAGGTCATGGACAAGAACGAACCAAGAGGTGGCATGCTGTTTTTAATTAATGGCAAACTCCATGATATGAAACGAATTGATCTAGAAAGTAAAATCCATGATGTTGAGGAGTGGACAATATTCAATAATTCACATATGGATCATAATTTCCATATTCATGGTACACAATTCACGGTTGTATCGCATGAATTTGATGGTAAAAAATATCCACCAGAATATGTTGCATTAAAAGATACCATCAATTTACGTCCTCACGAAAAAATCACCATAAAAATTCAACAAAATATGCCAGGATTACGCATGTATCATTGCCATATTGTTGAACATGAAACACTCGGTATGATGGGACAATTAATGGTTAAGGATTAGTTAACTATATACCTACTATAAAACATGGTGGGTATTTTTAATTACTATTACCATAAAAATTCGAATATTCAGACAGTTTATTAATCAATAATAGTTTTTCATTTTGGCAAAAAATGCTAAGATACTGCGGTTATGACTATGATTAATTACTGGCAACATATAAGTAAACGCCTTATTATTAAAACCGCATTATCGCACTTATTATTAGGTGTAATTGCTACTGGGTTCGGTTTTTACCAACAAAATGCGTTACCAGTTCAATCATTTACAACTCAAGTTGGAATTATTGCGATTACTGAAATAGTTCAAGATCAGCAAATTCCAACTAAAAAAGCCTCGCAAATCTTATCTTTGTCACCAAAACAGCATTACGATAAGCAAATTATCGTGCGAAATTATGACGAAGTTAGTCCAAATACTGTTATTCGATTATCTCCCTATAATGGAATTAGAGCCGGTCCAAACGCTACCGCTTAATAGATTTTACATAATCAAATTAATTAATTTATTCAATAAGGTTTAATCCTTATATCTCCCATTATAAAAAACAATAAGAGAAAAGTTATGTTATTAAAATTATTAACTAAAGTATTCGGTAGCCGTAATGAACGCGTATTAAAATCTATGCGTAAGCGTGTTGAAACCATCAATGCCCTTGAACCAGCAATGGAAGCATTAAGCGATGATGAACTTAAGGCAAAAACTAACGAATTTAAACAAAAAATTGCCGACGGTACAAAATTAGACGATATATTAGAAGAAGCTTTTGCCGTAGTCCGTGAAGCAAGTAAGCGTGTATTTGGTATGCGTCATTTTGATGTGCAATTAATTGGTGGTATGGTTCTAAATGAACGTTGTATAGCTGAAATGCGTACCGGTGAAGGTAAAACATTAACCGCAACGTTGCCTGCTTATTTAAATGCGTTAACCGGTAAAGGGGTACATGTTGTCACCGTTAATGATTATTTAGCGCAACGTGATGCTGAAAATAATCGTCCTTTATTTGAATTTTTAGGCTTAACAGTGGGCATTAACTTACCTAATATGCCACCGCATTTAAAACGTGAAGCTTACAATGCCGACATCACTTATGGTACTAACAACGAATATGGGTTTGACTATTTGCGTGACAATATGGTCTTTAGTAAAGAGGCCCGAGTACAACGCCCACTTCATTATGCTTTAGTGGATGAGGTCGATTCAATTTTAATTGATGAAGCAAGAACACCACTAATTATTTCTGGTCAAGCTGAAGATAGCTCAGATAGATATGTTAGTATCGATAAAATCATTCCACATTTAATCCGTCAAGAAAAAGAAGATTCGGATCAGTTCCAAGGTGATGGAGACTTCTCAATTGATGAAAAATCTCGTCAGGTTAACTTAACCGAACGAGGTTTAATTAAGGTTGAAGAATTACTAATAAAACAAGGCATTATGAAAGGTGATGAATCACTTTACGCACCTAGTAATATTGTACTAATGCACCATGTTAATGCAGCGCTTCGTGCCCATCACTTATTCCATCGTGATGTTGATTATATTGTTAGAGACAATGAAATCGTTATTGTTGATGAACATACAGGCCGTACAATGGATGGTCGTCGTTGGTCTGACGGTTTACACCAAGCGGTTGAAGCTAAAGAGCATGTTAAAATTCAAAATGAGAATCAAACATTAGCCTCTATCACTTTCCAAAATTATTTCCGTCTCTATGAAAAATTAGCTGGTATGACAGGTACTGCTGATACTGAAGCTTTCGAATTTAACCAAATTTATGGTTTGGATACTATTGTAATTCCTACCAACCGACCTATGGTAAGAAAAGATCAGCCTGATCTTGTCTATATGACCGAAAAAGAAAAGATCGATGCTATCGTGGCTGATGTACAAGCTTGTGTTAAACGAGGACAACCGGTATTAGTCGGTACTGCATCTATCGAGAAATCAGAGCTTGTCTCACATGCCTTTAAAAAAGCAGGCATCAAACATAATGTTCTTAACGCCAAATTCCATGCGCAAGAAGCCGAAATTATTGCTGACGCAGGTAGTAAAGGGGCCGTAACAATCGCAACGAATATGGCTGGTCGTGGTACAGATATTATGCTTGGTGGTAACTGGCAAAGTGAAGTTGCAAAATTAGAAAATCCTACTGAAGCAGATATCGAAAAAGCGAAACAAGCATGGCAAGCGAAACATGAAGAAGTTATTGAACTAGGTGGATTATATATTCTTGGTACTGAACGTCATGAATCACGCCGAATTGATAATCAATTACGTGGTCGTGCTGGTCGTCAAGGGGATCCAGGTGCTTCTCGCTTTTATCTATCATTAGAAGATCCATTAATGCGTATCTTCGCATCGGATCGTGTCGGTAATATGATGCGTAAATTTGGTATGAAAGAAGGTGAAGCAATTGAACACCCATGGATTACGAAAGCTATCGCTAATGCTCAGAAAAAAGTTGAAAGTCGCAACTTTGATATTCGTAAACAATTACTCGAATATGATGATGTAGCCAATGATCAACGTAAAGCTATTTATAGCCAACGTAATGATTTATTAGATAACGTAGATATCAAAGAGACAATTGATTCAATACGTGGCGATGTATTTTCGACGGTTATTGATCAATATATTCCACCACAATCGATTGAAGAAATGTGGGATGTTGCTGGATTAGAAGCAGCCTTAAAAAATGATTTCGATTTAGATTTACCTATCGCTAAATGGCTTGATGAAGAGCAAAATCTTCATGAAGAAAATTTACGTGAACGCATCTTACAACTTGCACAAGATAAATATCTTGAAAAAGAAACTGCAGCTGGCGCTGACGCCTTCAGACAATTCGAAAAAAGCGTTATGTTACAAACGCTTGATACGTTATGGAAAGAGCATTTATCTGCTATGGATTATTTACGTCAAGGTATTCATTTACGAGGATATGCACAAAAAGATCCTAAACAGGAATACAAACGTGAATCATTCAATATGTTTGCCAATATGTTAGAATCTTTAAAATATGATGTAATTGGTATTTTAAGCCGCGTACAAATTCGTTCACAAGAAGAAGTTGATGAAGCTGAACGTCAACGTCAAGCTGAAATTGAAAGATTAATGGCGAAACAACAGGCTAACCATGAATCAGTGACCGGTATTGATGGTGAGAATGATGGGCAAGCATCAAATTCATCACAACCGATTGTCCGCACGCAAGCTAAAGTAGGACGTAATGCTCCTTGTCCATGTGGATCTGGAAAAAAATATAAACATTGTCATGGAGCTGTTAATTAAGCCAAAAATTTAGTATGATTAAACAATATTGATGTTTAAATCAACGAATTTTGTTACTTAAAAATCAAAAGGGAAAGCATAGTCTTTCCCTAACTTTAATCATAAACAGACAGGACCATGAAAAAACATACTGAAATTGCTGTAGGTATAATTCGTTCACAAGATTGTCAAATTTTTATCACCCAACGCGGTGAAGATTCTCATCTTGCTGGTTTTTGGGAGTTTCCTGGCGGAAAAATCGAAACTGGTGAAACACCTTATCAAACATTAGAACGCGAAATTGCCGAAGAAGTTGATATCAACATTCATCAGGCTCAATTTTTAAAAACCTTTGAACACTGTTATGATGATCGCGATATCACAATTCATGCCTACTTAGTAGAAGAATGGGATGGCGTACCTTTTGCGAAAGAAGGGCAACCAAGCCGTTGGATTGATCAAGAAGATCTAAATGCGGATGAATTTCCTGATGCTAATAGACTAATTATTGAAATGCTTAAAAATTTAGATAAGCAAATTTAATTTATCGCTAATATTAGTTAAGAATTTGGCTTGTGAGCTATTTTTAGCTAAGGCCTCACTAAAAATTTCATTGTTATTTTATTTGCTATACTTCGACCAAAATTGATTAAAATTCAATCATTCATTTCACTGCCACTGGATTAATATCCCAAATATGCGTATTATTAACGCGATTTTCTCTTAATTTTGACAATTATTAGAGATTATCTTGTTTATTTTAAGAAGGTATGAAAACAATGAAAGAATATAAAGTAGTAATTTATCAAGAAGGCGCTTTGTCTTCAATGCTCTTGGGAGCAGCTAATGCAAATCCTGAAAAATTTGGTGCTTTTTTAAATGATAATGCACAGCAAGGTTGGCGCGTTATAACAATGCAAAAAGATTTGCGCCGTTTATTTTTATTCTGGCGACGAGAAGCTTATCTAGTTGTGATGGAGCGAGATCGTGGCTAATTAAAATAGAATAAAACCTTTTCTATTTTACTATTGGGGATCAATGTAAATTAACTATATTGGTTCCTATTAAAAAGGTGATTATCTCAATTCTGTTTATTTTACTGATTTACGATGTAACCTCTGCTCAGCCAAAGCAAGAAAAACAATCCCAACAATAATAGACAATGCCCCTAGTAGGCGCGTAAGCGTAATTTGTTCATTAAATGCAACAACCGATACAAACATCACAGTAACAAGTTGCAAATGCGATGCAGCAAAAGCTGGGCCAACTGGCGCTTTTTTTAACAATACCATCCAAGTGATAAATGCTCCAGCATATCCAACCATAACTAAATATGCCCACCCATGACTAAAAATTCTTAACAACCAACTCATATTTGCTTCAAAAGGCAAGGCTGAAATAGCCGTAAGTTTAAAAAAAGTTTGCCCAAAAGTATCAAAAAAGAGCAACAAGACAAAACCGATGATATAAAACTTTTTCATTAAGTTAATCCTACTAATATCACGCCGGTAGTTATAAAAAATATCCCTAGTAATCGAAAGGGGGTTAGATGTTCTTTAAATAAGATGCGCCCAGCAAGCATCACGGTGATCATATTAAAAGAGCCTAATAAGATCCCTTGTGATAGTGGAACCTCACTTAAAAATGCTAACCAAAACACAAAACCAAGGAAATAAGAACCGAATCCTAACCACAGCCATATGTTACCGAATAATTTCTGCCAATAACGACCATCTTTATCATTAGAGGTCACTGCGGCATATTTGAAAGCAACTTGCCCTACTGTGTCACAAACTATATTAACTAACCATAATAAAATAATTAAGGTTGACATGAATGACAAATTCCATGAATTTCAAGCACACTATGTTTTATTAAAAATTCACTTTGCGTCGCTAATAACTTCAGTTGACTTTCAATATTTTCAGAGTGCTTTTCAATAATCTGATGACAATTATCACAAATAAATAAAATGGATATATGTTGCGGGTCATGAAAATGCGGACAAATAATATAACAGTTAGTTGACTCCACCTTATGAATAAAACCTTGTTCAAGTAAAAATTCCAGAGCACGATAAATTGTTGGTGGTTTAGCTTGTGGTTCACTGACTTTTAAAAGATCTAAAAGATCATATGCGCTCATTGCTCTATTGGCTTTAAGCATAATATTTAAAACGGTTTTACGCTGAGTGGTCAGCTTAATACCTCGTTTTTTGCATAAAGTTTCAACTTTTTCAATCAGCAAGTTATGCATTCAGTTCCCTTCATTCTATTTATTTCTTTTTCAATGCCGCTTTCTTTCGTCGAATCTCTTTCGGATCATTGATTAACGCTCGATATATTTCAATACGATCACCATCTTTTACTTGTTCAGTAAGCTCACAACGTTTGCCATAAATACCGACAAAATGACCATCTAATTGAATATTGCATAATGATAAGATATTGGATTTTGCAATTGCTTGCAAGACATTCGTTTGTTCATCAACTGCACAATCAATAATAGTCGGCTGATTAGGTAGCGCATATACAACTTGAATATTTATCATCTTAATATATCTGCCTTGCTCTTTGCGAAAATGCTTTAACCATATTGGTCATCACTTCTTTAAAAATAGGAGAAAAAACAGCGCCCATTAATTTATTATTAAATTCAAAATCTAAACTAAAGCTAATTTTACTGTTTTGGTTATCCAGTTGAGTAAATTGCCATCGTCCTTTTAAATGTTTAAATGGACCATCTAACAATGCCATATCAATTGAATTAGGTTCATTAATCTTATTTATGGTAGTAAATGATTTTTTAAAACCTAATTTTTCAACTTCAATAAAAGCAGTTAGAATGTTATCTTGTTTGCTAATAATCCCAGTTGCGATACAATCAGGAACAAATTCGGGGTATTTAGCTATATCGTTAACCAATGCAAACATTTGTTCGGTTGAATAAGGCTCGATCACCTCATGAAAAACATGTGCCATAATAATAAAATTAAAAGTTAAAATTAGTGGCATATAGTATCATGTAACTCTATAATAACGCACATTATGACTAAGAAAAAATCACATAAGCCGGGTTCGGCAACTATTGCATTAAATAAACGTGCACGCCATGAGTACTTTATAGAAGAGGAAATTGAAGCAGGTTTATCCCTACAAGGTTGGGAAGTAAAGTCCCTGCGAGCAGGTAAAGCGAATATTAGTGACAGTTATGTGTTACTAAAAAATGGTGAAGCATGGCTATTTGGTGCAACAATAACACCATTAAATGTTGCGTCTACACATGTCGTATGTGAACCTATGCGTACTCGAAAATTATTACTTAATGAGCGCGAATTAAACTCGCTATTTGGCCAAATTAACCGCCAAGGTTATACCGTTGTTGCATTATCCTTATATTGGAAAAATGCGTGGGCAAAGGTAAAAATTGGTGTCGCAAAAGGTAAAAAAGAGTACGACAAACGCACCGATATAAAAGAAAGACAATGGCAAGTTGACAAAGCTCGCATAATGAAAAATGCCAACCGCTAATCTTACTTACAACAGCAAATCTTAAATTAACGATGGCGTATAATTTTTGGCTGAATAAAAAATGCCTGATGTTTTAATTCTTTAAAATTTAATAAATCATCAATGACATTCACACAAGTCAGCGCCATCTTCTCAAAATCCTGTTCGATTGCATCTATTGGATAGTAACAATAATCAAGATAACTATTGTAATCATAAGAGCATAAATAGATCTGCTTTGGATCAATTTTAGCTTCGACCAAATAACTCAGTACCTCTTGCAGTAAGTTACCTGATGGTGTAAAAATAGCTTTTGGTACCCTACCCAATTTTTGATGAACATTTTTCAACAATTGGTAACCTTTATTTGGACAATAATCATCACTCACCAGCCAATCTCTATCAACTTTTAATCCAACACTTTCTAAACCTTGCTTAAATCCCTTAAGTCTAGCTTGAATTGACGTTAACTGAATATCACAGCCAATAAAATAAAATTCATCTAACTTTTCGGCATAAGGTTTGATTAAATCAGCGACAGATTGCAATGCTTCACTAGTAATAAAAGGTAATGTTGTATCTTTTAGATAACGGTCAAAAAGCAATACTGGTGTATTTTGATTAATATCGACATAAAATTGATCACCATCTAATGATGTTACCACAATCATTGCATCAACTTTACGTTCAACTAAATTTTGCGCAACTTTAAGTTCAACTTCTTTATTATAATGACTACAAGTGATCAATAATTGAATATTTTTTTGCCGGAAACAAGCTTCTAAATGATGCAAAAACATTGAAAAAAATGAATTTGACATATCAGGAACAATAACACCAATAGTATTGGTACTGTTAGCTTTAACTAAATATTGATGAATATGTGATTGATCCCGGTATTTTTCTGCAATAGATAAAACTCTTTGTCTAGTTTGCGGAGAAATGCGATATTTTTTATCTCGTTTATTAAATATATGACTGACGGTCGTTGCCGACACGCCAGCCAAACGAGCAATATCATTAATTTTCAGTTTATTACTCGCCATATACTAATCACCTTAATATTAACGTGGGGTGCGTTGTTGTTTATTTGGGAATACTGGATTGTTATTCACCGATGGACTTTGATACCAATAAGCAACACTGGCAATATCATCACAACGTTCATACAATCTGATATCATCATTACCGATTTGTTGAAACGCCAATTTGATATTTTTGTGGAATGCAATTGGATCTGGAAGATGCCAACGGTATAAACCATGCATTGGTAAACCATCGTCACCAAAACCATGTACAGGATTAGAATCACCCGTTTGGAAAAAGTCACGCGTCGCATCACGGTTTGTTTGATAAGGGTAACCCATAAACATAGTTTGGAAACATTTTGCTTTTGGACGTCCTTGACTATCTCGGTTATGAAATGCCCATGCACCACCAAAGTAATCTTCGGAACCGGTTGAATGTTGGGTTGGATATTCACCATCATCATCAAGATAGAATTTAAATTCACCTTCACCCCACCAATAACGCTCTAATGCAGTAAGGGCTAAGTAGGTACCGACATAATAGCCGTAGCCTTGAACATTATCTAATATAACATAATCTTGTGCATAATTAGTTACACGTTGACGACGCCATTGTGCATGGAAATAAAGCGGATTTTCAAACGGTTTTGGCATTAACGCATAATTAATGGTAAAGAAGAAATGCTGTAAATCAGCTTCATGTTCATTATGAATCTCAATTCGCGCTTTTTTATTAAATGGCATTCTAAAATAGCTATTAAAACCACCAGTTGGATTAACCACAATTGGCATTGAATTTATATCACATCTTGCACCAAAACCATTACAGAAAAAGTCACCAATTGGACTTTCTACTGAAGGAACTGTTTCATCATCCCAATAAATACGAATTACCACATCACGCAATACAAAACTACCTCGATGCGTTTTATCGGTTAAAGTAAACCACATATGACGAATCTCAGCAGGACCAGTAATTTCAGCAATAGTCACTCTTTCACCCGCTGCAATTGAAATACAGCCTTGCCCTTTTCGACCAGGTCCTAAAGCACTAGCTTTCATACACGATTTACCCTTTTCGCCAGTCATATTTTCTGGAGAAATTGTTCTGGTTTGTTCAAAGTTAAACTGTGTTACTGAATTAAATATATTCATTTTGTATCCTCAATATTTTTTATCAAATACTATTTATTAAATTACTAAAATCTGTTTTATGATTTAATGTTGTCTTCAAGCTTAGGACTATCTGATTTTTTATCACGGCTTAAGAAGAACACTGCAAAAATCATAAAGGCTAAAACCACTAAACCTAAGTTATTAAAGGTGGTTGCTGAACCATGAGTATCATAGAAATTACCAACGAAGGTAGAGAACAAGATCACACCGACAGAACCAGCAACTTGATAACCTATTAAAAATACGGTAGCAGAGAGACGAGCGTTAAAATTATTATCAATATATTTAAACACTGACACTAAAATGGTTGAGATTTCTAAGCAGTGCATCAATTTTATTACTGAAATAATAGCAATACTTTCGACATGCCCAGTTAAGAAGATTCGCGTAGCGGAAATAAAAGCAGCAAAGATTAACGCATTTTTTGCCCCTACTTTGTTAACCACAAATGGCACACAAAACATAACTGCAGCTTCTAAAAAGACCTGAAATGAATTTAAAATACCGTATAAGCGATAACCATCATTCACATCTTCAAATTGCTGAGTAAAATAAACCGGGAATAATTGTTGGTCATAAATGTTGTACAAGCTATAAGTTCCGAGAACATAAACAACAAATATCCAGAACTTTTTCAATGCAAATACTGAAACAATTTCGTTAAAACTTAACTTTTCTTTCTTTTGAAATACTACCGAAGATGATTTGCTTAAATCAGGCTTGAAATTAAGATTGAGTATCATAAAACAGATACCTACAACTGAAGCTGCCCAAAAATTTAGATGAGGATTAATGCTTATTAAATTACCGGCAACAAACGTACCAGCAGCATAGGCAATACACCCCCATGTACGACATTGTCCAAATTCAAAGTTAAACGCTCGACTTATTTTTTCACAGTATGAGTCGATTAACCCCATACCAGCAATCCAACCAAAACCAAGAAAGAAACTACCAAAAATAACACCAGCATAAAAATTATGTCGCAACAGTGGTTCATAAACATAAATTAACGCCGGTGCAGCACAAGTTATAATGATACTTTGAAACCAAATAAGATGTTTCTTAAGCACAAGTTTGTCTTGATAAACACCATAAATGATCATGATGATCAATGAAATTAAATAGTTAAATGAATAGATGATACCGGTTTGCTTTGCAGTTAAACCAATCTCTTTACTAAGCCATATTGCATAAAAAGAAAAAACAAAACTACCAGCTGCGTAATACATAATGCTATAAAATGAAGCAAACCAATAAGTTGGTTTTTTATAAAATGCACTTGTCATAATTTATCCTATAAAGAGTTAAGCACTAATTTGAGTATGAATAGCTAAAAATTTAGCTTTAACGGCTTTATTAGATAAATGTGATCAACTTCAAAGTAATTTTATTTTTAGTAAACGGGTTAATTGGTAATAAGTAGAAATAACATTAATAAACAGTATGTTATTCAAATTACTGAGAGGTAAATAAAAATTACAATTTAATTAAAAGAGTCAAATGTGTCGATTTAAGACTTAAAAAAATAGCTAAAAATGCAATTAGCCAATAAATAAAAAAATAACCGCTAATAATAAACTAGCGGTTATTTCAAATATCATGGTTAAGCCTTTAAGCTAATTAATTTACCATCTTGCTTAACAAAAGATTGATTAACATAAACATCTTGACTATTTTTAACACATAGTGGCTCACTGACTACATTATCAATAATAACGTTATTAAACAAAACACTTTGCGCATTCTCAATAAAGAATCCTTTACCTGCTTCTGGTTTTACATCTTTAAACATATCGACCTCACCAGCTTGTGCATTTAATTGCATTGAAACCCGAATATTATCAAAAGAGATATTCGAAATTGGCGATTCAGGGATGCCATATAAAAAACCGGCATAAGCACGTACATTTTTAGCAATAATGTTTGAAAAACTGATGTTATGGCAAGCTGGAGTTGCTTCATTTATTGGCATCGGCTCTTTATTCCAAACAATAGGATCATTCCCTTTCGGACCACAATAGTAGTAATAGTTCATCACAAACGCAGAGAGAACTTCGTCCATAACAATATTACTAAATGTGATGTCAGAAATTGTTCCACCTCGACCTCGTCGAGTTTTAAATCTTACCCCTCGATCGGTTTTTTGGAATACACAATTGGTAATCGTAACATTACGAATACAGCCACTCATTTCACTGCCAAGAACCACCGCACCATGACCATGAATCATATTACAATTAGTAATCAAAATGTTTTCACATGGACTTTTTTCTGCTGTTTCTTCAGTGCCAGCCTTTATCGCAATACAATCATCGCCAACATCAATATAACAATTGGAAATTCTTACATTACGACAAGATTCAGGGTTAATACCATCGGTATTGGGTGAATCAGCTGGGTTGAGAATCGAAATATTATCGACAACAACATTATTCGATTCCATTGGATGAACGGTCCAACTAGGTGATTGAGTTAGAAAGACGTTTTCAATAGTCACTCGTTCACAGAAATCAAAACCAATTAAATAAGGTCGTGGGTATTTAAGATTGCTTCGTTCATGACGGAATGTATGCCACCATTTTTGTCCATTACCATCGATCTTACCATTTCCGGTGATAACCACATTTTTGATATTATGTCCGTAAATACAAGGCATATACACATCTTGCTTAACCCCTTCCCAACGAGAATTAACCACTGGATAATCCTTAGCATCATCAGAGAAGAGTAAAGTTGCTCCTTGTTCAATAACCAATGTTAGGTTACTACACAGCTTAATTGCTCCAGTAAAATAGGTACCAACAGGAACAATTAGCGTTCCACCACCTAATTGTTCAATATGCCCAATTGCTTTGGCAAAAGCTTGAGTATTTATTGATTTGCCATCACCAATAGCGCCAAAATCTTTTACAGATATAGTCGTCATAAGTTTGTCCCTTCTATATTTACAAACATTAACCTTGTAATTTGGCTCTAATGTTTGCTGTTGCATTGTATAACCGCAGGATCAGCAGCCTGATCCTGATAAATATATTCTTTATTTGGTTGTGGTCTCTTTTTGCTTAAAGCCAATGTTATTATTACCAAAACATTTGTCGTAAGCGATCCCTGATAGTTCTTCAACCACTTTTCGGGTTTCAGGTGTAACATCTTCCATTTTGCCACCTTGGCGGATACGGGCAACTTCATTAATAATGATAGAATGAGTAGCATGATCAAGTTTCATTCGCCATGCAAAGAATGCACCAATTAAAGCCATACCAATAACACCATATAAAATAATGCCATTGATTGCATCAATCGCACTTTGTGGCTGAATATGGGATTTCGATTCAAACCCATATGCACTTAATATCACGCCAAGAACAAAGACAATTGAAGCTCTAACTAGTTTACCCGCCATGGTCATCGCTCCAGCGTAAACCCCTTCTCGACGTCTATTGGTTACAACCTCATCTACATCCGCCAAAAATACATATACACTCCAAGGAATATAGTAAACACCACCAGTTCCTAAACCAAACCAAATGGTAATACCCACTACAAGCCAAGTAATATGCGGTAGATTAAAGTAATAGATACCGACATAACCTATCATTGATGAGACAACAATTAATAGAGCGATAATAAAAGGTTTTTTAAAGCCTTTTTTGGCACAATACATCATAAAAAAAGCAGTGGAAACTAACTGGCAAATACTACTTAATGAATTCATTGAAGCAACAAATGAACGTGGTTCACCGAGACTAAAAACAATGAAATAGGTAAATACCGCTGTAAATAACCATTCAGCACCAAAACCAAATAAATACATGCCTAAATGTGTTCTAAATGTTTTAATACGGAAGGTGGATAGAATATCAATAAACAGCTTTTTGATAGCCTCAAAAAAGCTATGAACTGACTCGTCTTTTACCTCATCTTTAGGTTTTTCCCAGCTATTACAATACAGCAAAATTAACGCTAACATCATAATAGTTGCATAGGTAATTCCGGTTAATAAAAATGGGGTTGCTGATTCTTTACTATAAAAATAAAAAAATACACCGGGAATTGCCGCTCCTAAGAAGTTCGCTACTTTACCAAACATCGCTTTTGAACCAGTTAAATAAGTGCGCTCCGAAAAGTTAGAGGTCATTTCTACCGGTAATGTATTAAATGGAATCATAATGCTGGTATAAATAATCTCAAATAAAATATACGTTATGAGGTAATACCAAAATCCCATACCATCGATCCATAGCATAGGGTAAATAACCATTAGAGGGATACCAATCAAAATAAAGAATCGACGTCGTCCAAATCGTTGACCTATTTTAGTTTGATAAAAATTATCAGTAATAAAGCCCATCAATGGATTGAGAATGACATCAAGATAAGTGGCAATTGAAAAAATTAGTGCAGCTTGTACCACACTTAATCCACAAAAAGTGGTATAAAAATAGAGCAACCAAGCACCGCTAATCGCTAATGCTCCACTACCTATTAAATTACCACTACCATATGAGAATCTTACTAACCATGTAATTTTATTCTCTTTTTTTTCGTTCATAAAAGATACCTATATTATTTAAAAAAAGGTCCCCGCATTAAGTCCCGCAGGACTTAATGTCATAGGTATTAACTATTGAATTTATGCCTAGAGAGTTACGCCGCTTTTTAAGATGGCTAAATTCCTGAAATTATTGATTTCATTTCGAGTTTTTTCGCCACTAGCGATCAGAGCAATATGCTCAATAAACTCTAGCAACAAAGATTGCATGGACACACCTTGTATAAGCTTACCGGCATTAAAATCGATCCAATTGGTTTTCTTATCTGCCAATTGAGTATTGGTTGCAATTTTGACCGTTGGCACAATACCGCCATAAGGCGTTCCTCTGCCTGTGGTGAAGAGTACCATATGACATCCAGCAGCCGATAAAGCCCCAGTAGCTACAGCGTCATTACCTGGTGCACTTAGTAAATTCAAGCCATGTTTAGTTAACATTTGACCATATTTAAGGACATCAATAACTTCACTGCCGCCCGCTTTTTGGGTACATCCCAGAGACTTTTCTTCTAAGGTTGTAATCCCACCAGCCTTGTTACCAGGAGAAGGATTTTCATAGATAGGTTGATTATTTGAAATAAAATACTGTTTGAAGTCATTTATCATATCGACGGTTTTATCGAAAGTAGACTCATCAACACAATGTGACATTAAAATATTTTCAGCACCAAACATTTCTGGCACTTCAGTAAGTACACTTGTACCACCATGAGCAACAACATAGTCAGAAAAAAGGCCGAGCATTGGATTGGCTGTAATGCCAGAAAAACCATCTGAACCACCGCACTCCAAACCAAATTTCAATTCACTTAAACGCCCTAATTGGCGTTTATCTTGTTTCATAATCGCATAAAGCTCTCTTAAGTGAACCAATGCTGCTTCCACTTCATCGGTTTCTTGCTGAGCAATTAAAAATCTAACTCGAGATTCGTCGTACTCTCCTAAATCAGCCTTAAATTCTGAAACCTGATTATTTTCACAACCAAGTCCTATTACCAATACAGCGCCAGCATTAGGATGTTTAACTAAATTTTGTAATATAGTTTTAGTATTTTGATGATCTTGTCCTAATTGAGAGCAGCCATAAGGATGTTCAAGTACCGTAATACCGTCGATATCTAATTGATTATTTAACTCATCACAAAATTGTTTAACCATTTGTTCGGCGATACCATTAATACAAGTGACAGTTGGAATAATCCAAAGTTCATTACGGATACCTACTTCACCATTGTTACGTCGATAGATCTGTACTTCTTTATCAGCTATCTCATGCAACAATTCATTTTTTGATAAAGTAGGTTGATATTGATAATCATTAATGTCACTTAAATTAGTTTTCAAATTATGTGAATGAATATGCTCACCAGCCTTAATAAAGCGAGTAGCGTGACCGATTGGTAAGCCATATTTAATAATATTTTCATTTTGCTTAATATCGTTAAGGGCAAATTTATGCCCTTGTTTAACTGGTTCTTTTAGGTCAATGACCAAACCATCTACGACAATATTTTCTTCATGTGCTTCTAAATCAGATAATGCTACCCCAACATTATCTTTATTATTAATTTTTATAAATTTAATCATTGAATCACTCATACTATTTGCTGCCAGCAATACATTTTTCGATTGCTTGACGCATACCACCTTCAATTATGATCGTTAAATATTGAGTTAATGTTTGCGCTAATTGCGGGATACTTAGTAGATCGTGCTGCCAATGAGCTGTATCACCTAATACAACTTGAACTAAATCTTCTAATGAGCTTTTACCCTCAGCAATCGCTGTCCAACTACTATTAAAGCGTTGTAACCAAATTGCATCATCTTGTAATGGATAGTTTTGCCCATTACGCACACCACGATAAAATGCAATTAATGCCGCAAAAGAGAAGACTAAGTGTTTAGGTAATGTCCCTTTCTCTTGCTGATAATTGATCAATTGAGGAAGAATACGGGTTTTAAACTTCGTCATACTGTTTAAGGCAATTGACATCAGTTGATGTTCAATAAATGGATTTTTAAAACGATTAATCACTGAGTCAGCAAAATCAACCAACTCTTGATGAGGTAAATCTAAAACAGTAATAATTTCCTCAAAAATAGTCTCTTTAATATAAGATAAGATCTGTGCATCATTCATTGATTCGCCAACAGTATCAATACCCGCTAAATAAGCAACTGGCACCAGCGCGGTATGTGCTCCATTTAAAATCGCCACTTTACGCTCTTTATATGGTTTAATATCATCAACAATTTTGATATTCATATCGCATTTATCAAGGCATAGTTTTTCAGCTAACCATTGTGGTCCTTGAATAACAAATAGATAAAAATATTCCGCTGAATCAATAAAATTATCTTTATAGCCCAATTCAGCTTCAAGTTCAGCAATTTGCGCTTTCGGATAACCTGGTACGATTCTATCAACTAAAGTCGAACAGAATAAATTATCATTTTCAAGCCAGTTTATGAATTTGTCTGACAAGTTCCATTGGTTGGCATATTTCAGTACCAATTTTTTAAGTACATCGCCGTTATAATCAATTAATTCACAAGGGATAATAATCAAACCACTTTCTTTACTACCGGCAAAATGAACAAATCTTTCATATAAAAATGCGGTTAATTTAGCTGGATAGCTAGTTGCAGGTTTATCGGTTAATTGGTCACTTTCAACATAACTAATGCCTGCTTCGGTAGTATTTGAAAATATAAACTGAATATTCGGATCTTTAGCTAACTCAAGATATTCATCATATTGAGTATACACATTGATTTCATTATTCACTGAACGAATCAACCTAAACTCCTTCACGGCTTGATTCTGTTCATTTAAACCACGAACCAGTGTGGTATACAAACCATCTTGAATACTTAATGATGGCGGAAAATCGGTATTTAACGGTCGAACCACCACAACACCCGCATCAAGTTCGGTTTTCTCGTTAAGAATATCTAATTGCCAATCTAAAAATGCCCGTAAAAAATTACCTTCGCCAAACTGAACAACACGTGTCGTATATTTTGCTCCCGGAAAATCATTTCTATTTAATGTTTTCATTACTCTAACTCTTATTTAATTACTCTAATTACAACGACTTAATACTCTTAACTCAATTCAATACCAAAATAGTTTTTAGCATTATCAAAACTAATATTTTTAACCATTTGTCCTAATAATTGGATATCACGAGGAGCTTCACCATCTTCAACCCAACGTCCAATCATGCGACATAAAATACGTCTAAAATATTCATGACGAGTATAAGATAAGAAGCTACGGCTATCAGTTAACATACCAACAAAACGACTTAATAAGCCAAGTTGGGCAAGCTGTGTCATTTGACGAATCATGCCGTCTTTTTGATCATTAAACCACCAACCTGAACCAAATTGCATTTTTCCTTGAATACCTGCACCTTGGAAGTTACCAATCATTGTGCCTAGAATTTCATTATCAGAAGGATTTAAACAGTATAAAATTGTTTTAGGTAGCGCATCTTGTTTAGCTTGGGCATCTAATAATCGAGAAAGAGGCTGGGCTATCGGTGAATCATTAATAGAATCGAATCCAACATCTGGCCCCATTAAATTAAACATTCTGGAATTATTATTACGCAATGCGCCAATATGATATTGTTGAACCCATTGACGTTTGTGGTATTCAACACCTAAAAAGATAAGTACTGCCGTTTTAAATTGAGCAACTTCTTTAGCAGTTAAAACCTCACCAGATAAACGTTTAGTTAAAATGGTATCCAACTCTTTTTCAGAGGCTTCTTCATAAACAACGGTATCTAATGCATGGTCGGAAATCTTACAGCCATGAGCAGCAAAATGGTCCATACGTTTGGATAATGCCTGGCAAAGCGCTTGGAAGTTAGAAATTTCCACGTCAGCTACCGCAGAAAGTTTTTCCATATATTGGGCAAAAAATTCAGAATCAATATTAAATGCTTTATCTGGACGCCAGCTTGGTAAAACTTTAACCTCAAATGAGCTATCTTCGGCAATAGTTTTATGATGAGCTAAATCATCAATAGGATCATCGGTGGTACCAGCCATTTTAACATTCATTTTTTTCATAATGCTACGAGCTGAAAACTCTGGAGTGGCAAGCATTTCATTACAACTATTCCAAATTTGCTCTGCTGTAGTTAGTGATAATAAAACATTATCAATTCCAAAAGGACGACGCAGTTCTAAATGAGTCCAATGATATAAAGGATTACCAATGGTATGAGGAACAGTTTCCGCCCAAGCCTTGAATTTGTCTAAATCACTCACATCAGTACCAGTACAAAATTTTTCAGCAACACCATTGGTACGCATTGCGCGCCATTTATAATGATCACCTTTTAGCCATATGTCATACAAATTTTTAAATTGATAATCGTTGGCAATTTGTTCTGGTGGTAAATGGCAGTGATAATCAAAAATTGGCTGCTCAGCAGCATAATCATGATAAAGTTGACGAGAAAATTCAGTATCTAGTAAAAAGTTTTCAGTTAAAAAACTCATTTTATTCTCCAAAAAGCAGTGATTAACTAGTAAGTTTAGATGTCAATATTTTGTCTTATATTAACATATAAGACAACTTAAAAAGTTGACATGCATCACATAATTAACCCATACCCATAATATATAAATGGATATTTTTTTATTGAAAGTTAGCTGACAAGTATGTTTATTTGAAAAAATTGCAGTAATATTATTTAACTTAGCGCAATTAGATGTTATTTTAAAAGTCTGAGAAAACTTAAAGGAATTATGCCAACTTCACCATGACCCAAGAACAGAACGAATATCAACGACTTTATCAAGTAATCGCAACTGAACTTAAGAATCGAATTATTAATGGTATTTATCCCGTTGGCAGTAAATTACCTTCCGAAAGATTAATTTGTGAAGAGTTAAAAGTTAGCCGAGCAGTAGTCAGAGAAGCCATTATCATGCTTGAAGTTGAAGGTTATGTTGATGCACGTAAAGGGTCTGGCATCCATGTAATTGCTAATAGTTTGCAAAATAATATTATTACCGCCTCACAAGGTTTAAATTTTTCGACTACAGGCCCCTTTGAGTTACTACAAGCTCGGCAACTTATTGAAAGTAATATCGCCGAATTTGCCGCCACTCAAATTACTAAAGATGATATTGTTAAACTTTTAGAAATTCAGCATAACGCCAAAAAAGAAGATCATTATCGAGATTCTGATTGGGATTTAAAATTTCATACTCAAATTGCAATGATTACCCGCAATACAGCTTTGATCACAATTGTTCAAGAAGCATGGCAGCAACGGACATTAAATCCTTTATGGAAAAAACTTCATGAACATGTACAACAACAAGATATTGAAAGTTGGTGGGATGAACATGATAAAATTTTAGAAGCACTAATTAATCGAGATCCTAAAGCGGCTAAATTAGCCATGTGGCAACATTTAGAAAATACCAAAAAAATGTTATTTGATGCAGCTAGCGAAGATTTCGAAACCAAACGCGACCACTATCTCTTTTCTGATAATCCAGTTATTAGTATTAATGAAACGGAGCATTGAGAGAGTTAGTAAATAGCCAATTTAGCAGCACAGCTTAAAAACAACTAATAAGCAAATTAAAACACTTTGCATTAGTAGGCAAAATGTTTTAATTTCGTGAATCAGGAAAAATTAGATATTACTAAAATTATTAGCGTTGATCGTCAATTGTTACCCCAGCAGGTGGTGTAAACTTGAACTTATCCATCGTAACTTTGCCTAAAGTTTGGCGAGATAAATCATAAAAGCTACGCTGACCATCTTCTTCAATAATCGTGAAATTAGAAATCATGCCGGTTGGTAAAACCGAAATAACAAAATCTTGATTAGAGCCATCAGTCGGTTTTAAGGTAAAAGAATCTTGTTTACGTGTAACATTATAGGCATTCCAAATTGGATTATGACTATCAGTAATTAGCAACATTAAACGATTATCTACCGCTTTTTTCAAACTCATTACACTCACTTGCTCAACGGCTGGAGTGTAGACCCACATATTAGTTCCATCAGAAATAATCGAAGTTTCATCAGGTTCAGTCATTGTCCAATTAAAATAATAAGGTCTTGTCACCCATAAATCACCTTTACCTTGTTGAACTGGTTGCTTATCAGCAGTTTTCACATCTTGTGAAAAACGGGCATAAAATCCATCAATTTTAGCTAATCGTTCTTGTAACACCTCTTTATCGCCTGCCCATGCAGAAAGACTTGTAAGTAACCCAATTAACATTAAAAACTTCTTCATTACCAATCCTTATGTATTTTGTGTAATAAAATATATTCAATAATCATTTATTTTAATAACTAATTTAGTTCAAAATATTACCGTTTTTCTGTTAGCTGTGGAAGATATTTTCTTTTCTTTTTCACTATTATTAGTGAAGCGGTATATAATAACCATATTTTGTAATTACAGGTATATAGTGCACCATGCCTAGTCTCTCTTTTGAATTTGGTTCAGATGAATTTAAACCTTTAGCTGCAAGGATGCGTCCACGCAATTTATCGGAATATATTGGTCAAAGCCAGCTACTGGGTAAAGATAAACCTCTACCTAAAGCTATTGAAGCGGGTCATCTACATTCAATGATCCTGTGGGGACCACCTGGTACAGGAAAAACCACCTTAGCAGAAATTATTGCCCATCATGCCAACGCTAAAGTTGAACGTATTTCAGCGGTTACTTCTGGCATAAAAGATATTCGAGAGGCAATAGAAAGGGCAAAAATAAACCAGCAATCTGGTGTTAGAACCATCTTGTTTGTTGATGAAGTCCATCGTTTTAATAAAAGTCAGCAAGATGCATTTTTACCTTATGTCGAAAATGGTACGGTAACCTTTATCGGCGCAACAACTGAAAACCCATCATTCGAATTAAATTCAGCACTTTTGTCTCGCGCGAGAGTATATTTACTAAAATCACTGACCAATAATGATATTGAGCAAATTTTACAACAAGCTATGAATGATACTGATCGGGGTTATGGTAACTTAAATATCACATTACCTGAACAAACTAAACAACAGATTGCCGAGTTTGTTGGTGGTGATGCCAGGAGGGCATTAAATACACTTGAATTATTGGTTGATATGTCTGATGGTCAAGCCCTTACACCAGAATTACTAAAAGAAGTCATTGGCGAGCGTAGTGCAAGATTTGATAATCAAGGCGATCGTTTTTATGATCTGATCTCAGCTGTGCATAAATCAATTAGAGGCTCTGCACCTGATGCCGCACTTTATTGGTATGCCAGAATCATTTCGGCTGGTGGTGATCCACTTTATGTTGCCCGTCGATTATTAGCAATAGCTTCAGAAGATGTTGGAAATGCCGATCCAAGAGCAATGCAAGTAGCACTAGCTGCTTGGGACTGTTTTACCCGAGTGGGGCCAGCTGAAGGCGAACGAGCTATCGCCCAAGCAATCGTTTATCTTGCTTGTGCACCGAAAAGTAATGCTGTTTATCTTGCATTTAATCAAGCAATGAAAGATGCTACATCTCAGCCAGATTATGATGTACCAGAACATCTACGCAATGCACCTACCCAATTAATGAAGAATTTAGGTTATGGAGCTCAATATCGTTATGCCCATGATGAACCTAATGCCTTTGCTGCTGGTGAGAACTATTTTCCTCCAGAAATGGCGGCAACTAAATACTACTACCCAAACCAACGAGGGGCTGAAAAAAATTACGCAGAAAAATTAGCTTGGCTAGAAGATCAAAATAAAGCGAGTAGTATTCAACGCTATAAATCGAAATAAAATTAGTAATGTAATTTTAATATTTTTTATCAATTGAAATTACATTTCATTTATTACTCGGCAAACTATAAGTTTTCGATAATCCAAGCGTTCTTATCCACATAAAAAACACACTTCTCTTAAAAAGAGTTGATATAAATCAAAAACAAAAAACCTATATTTTACAAAAATTTAATTATAGGAATAAATATCAACTTAATAAATTAACAATCATTTACAATTATTTATTAGTTATAAACTATCAAATAAAATATAATCACACGCGAAATCTTATACGAAAAAAAACCTTTCTAAGAAATAATTAAAGAAAAATGAAATATAGGAAATATACCGTGAGTTACCTAACGAGCAGTAGATATTTAGCACTATGGTTTTATTTAGTATTATTATTCCAATCAATCCAGTCAACTGAAGCCAGCCTCTCACAAATAACGGTTAAAATAATAACAGGATCACCACCTCATTTATCACTACCATTAGAAATGAATATGGATGATTTAAACTTATTTGGTTTAAAAGTTTATAATCAAAATTATTATGGAGAGGAGATTGATCATTTACCACTCACCAGTAACTATCCATTTAAAGATAAAGTCGCAATTGCACCAATGAAATATCCAAACGAAGATGAATACGTTGATGTTGATGGTGATGAGTTAGTTGGGTTTGAACACAATGGCAACATTCAAATGGAGTGGTTTTATACCAATTCAAAAAATAAATTAGTTTCGTTTGTTCCAAAAGATGATGACACATTTTGTTCTTTAGCTAAAAAAAATATAACTGCACCATTTAAAGTAAAATTGACTACTGATGCTTTATTACTAGTATCAAAATATGGTGAACCTGACTATTATCTCTATCCTAATGAGGAAATAATAACATCACCTTCAAAAACTTATACCATCATGGATGATGTTGGAATTTGTTATGCCAAACCAGAACTAAAACCAAAAGAATCCCGTGCTAAAACAGAATCACAATGGGATCGTGATAATGGCTTTTTACCACAATCGACAAATGATCCTAGCAAAAACTTTCCTTCTACTGGTTTTTATGGTGCGAAATTTCAATTAATTTTGACTAATGCACAATTGGCTAAAGATTATGAATGGTCAATTAAACAAGGTAGTGAATTAGTACAAGTTAACAAAGACGACAAAACTCAAGCTGTTACGGTATCATTTGATATGCCAGATGCTAAAGATCCAGCAAAAGCTTGGCAATATATAATGGGATCTGGTGATGGATATACGGTTATTGTTGAAGGAAAAAACTCTCAAAGAAATACCACTATTCAATATTCATTTACCCTCGTTAAATGGTTTACCGGTTGGGATGAAAATAAAATTGGTGAACCCGGAGCTTCTATTACAACGGGGCCCAAAGTGGATGAAAGCTGTAACGCCCTAGCTGGCGGTGGAAAATATCGCATAAGTTATACTAACGAAGTGGTTAATTCCAGCTTACAGGCAACTAAAGCTAAATATACTCGAAAGATAGGCACGCTTTTCAGTGAATGGGGAGACCCTAGTCAAAAAGCATACCCAAATTCTTGGGCTGCTAATGATAAACAAGATGTTAGATATAAAAGGATTTGGCTATATGATCCAGATAAACAAAAATATTGTGATTTGCATACTTATCAAGCCGTTTATCACTGTGCCGCTGAAAATGGTTAAAAAAATGGCTTATGCACAGCAGTAGCTGAAAATAACTAGTAATTTTTACGGACAGTGAAACATTAAAGGATATCTAATTCAGATAGCTAATTTAACTTTCCTGTCCTTACATCAACAAATATAAATCGCTGATCGCTTTGACTACCATAAATATCAATAGCATTTCCAAAGTGAATCGCAATATAAAAATGGTTTATGTATATCATATTACATTGATTGAATGATAAAGGTATAAAATAATGATATTTATCAAATAACTTAAAAAAATATTAATACATTATTACAAATAAAATAATGATTAATCTTCTTTAAGATCGACTAAAGCGATTGTTTGCTTTATAATCGGCGCCACAAAAAAACAAAAATAAATAAAAATATAATTTTATCAAATAGTTATAAATTACTAAATTAAAATGATAAAGCATGAATAAAAAGGAATTTAACAGTGAATCAAATCATCAATAAGTCTGTAAAGAAAATATCTTCAATACTACCTTTATTACTTGTATCACCTTCTAGCTATTGTTCACTCGATTCAAAAACTGTTCAAGCAATTAATGGTAATAAACCATTATTATCAGCACAATTAGAAAATAATATGAAAGACTTTGATCTTTTTGGTCTAAATACCGATGGTAAAAACTATTATGGTGATGAAGTTAAAAATATGCCATATTCAACAAGTTATCCATTTAAAGAACGCATAAAAGTTGCGCCTATAAAACTTCCTGATAATAGCCAATTTGTTGATGATGATGGCGATCAACTGTCTGCAATCGATACCAGTAGTGCTATTACCATGAAATGGTATTATACCAATGCTAAACATCAACTTATTGAATTTGAACCAGAAGATAGCGATACATTTTGCTCATTATCAGAAAAAGGGTGGTATGCGCCTTATAAAATTAAATTAGAAGCAAATGGCATATTATTATATACCCAATATGGATTACCTAATTCAAATCAATACCCTAACGAAGACATTATTGATAGTCCAGCGAAAATGTATACCTTATTGGAAGATAATGGATTTTGTTATGCACGCCCTTCGCTACAACCAAGTAAAGCCCAAAGCGGTCAAAAAAAACAATGGAATAAAAATTATGGTTTCTTAATTCAATCAAATACAGAATTAAGCAATTTTCCAACTACTGCTTTTTATGGTGCACAATTTGACCTAACTCTTGCTCAAAAAGGCATGGCCGACCAATATAATTGGCAATTGATAAAAGGTAAAGAACTTGTTAGTAAACCAATAATCAGTGCAAACAACGACTTTGTAACGCTAAGATTTGGTACTGATAATGCAAAAAATACCTTGATAGCTTGGAATTATGTCATGGGTAACAATACCGGTTATGAAGTCATTTTAGAAGGCACCAATATAACTAATGGATACAAAATTCGTTATGGATTTACTATAACAAAATGGTATTCTGGATGGAATCTAGCTACTATAGGAACAGGCATTAGCTCAATAGGAAAGGCATTACAAATTGCCGAAGCATGTGAGCAGTTACCAGGTAATTATCGTATTGCTTATGCAGATGAACTGAGTAACGCAAATTTTAATGCAGGAAAAGATGCAATATTTACTCGTGAAATAGGTTCATTAATGAGTGAATGGGGTAATCCAACACAAGAATCATACCCAGACTCATGGGCTCCGGCATTAAAAGAAAATAATAAACAAAAAAGAATTTGGGTCTATGATACGACAATGAACAAATATTGTGACTTACATCCATATGATGGAAAATATCACTGCAAAAGCGAGAGCCAAGATAAAAATGGCTTATGTATAGCGGTCGATACTAATTAAATTTGTCATTTTATATTTAGAGCTCTATCGATTCATAGGTAGAGCTTATCATTGGCAATTTTTGTTTTTCTTTTATACTACCTATCATTATCGTTTTTACTATCAAAAACAAATTCAAAAAATATTATCCGTAGTTATTGATTTTCGTTAATAAATTCCCGATCAATGTTTATTATACATACTACATATAGTAATAAAATGATTAATAGGCACTATATATTGTATATTTTGACAAATATCAATTATCATACGTTTCATTAAAACATAAAAATGGATGATAAATGAATAATGAACAAATCAATGCTAGTAACTAAACGTGATGGGAAAAAAGAACCTATCGATCTTGATAAAATCCACAAAGTAATCACTTGGGCAGCAGAAGGATTAGATAATGTATCTGTCTCTCAGGTTGAATTACGTTCACATATTCAATTTTATGATGGTATCCGTACTTCGGACATTCATGAAACTATTATCCGTGCAGCAGCTGATCTTATCTCTCAAGATGCGCCTGATTATCAATATTTAGCTGCCCGTTTAGCTATTTTTCATTTACGCAAAAAAGCCTACAATCAATTTACACCACCATCACTTTATGAACATGTAAAAAAACTTGTTGCTAGCAAACGCTATGACAAACACCTTCTTGAAGATTATACTCAAGAAGAATTTGAGCAAATGGATAAAATAATCGACCACTGGCGTGATATGAATTTTTCCTATGCAGCAGTCAAACAACTTGAAGGCAAATATTTAGTTCAAAATCGCGTAACTGGCGAAATTTATGAAAGTGCTCAATTCTTATATATCTTAGTTGCAGCGTGTTTATTTGCTAACTATCCAAAAGAGAGCCGTTTAAATTATATTAAACGTTTCTATGATGCTGTTTCGACCTTTAAAATTTCATTGCCGACACCAATTATGGCTGGTGTCCGTACTCCTACTCGCCAATTTAGTTCGTGTGTATTAATTGAATGTGATGACAGTTTAGATTCTATCAATGCCACAGCTGGTGCGATTGTAAAATATGTCTCACAACGAGCTGGAATTGGCGTGAATGCGGGTCGTATACGAGCATTAGGTAGCTCAATTCGTGGTGGTGAAGCCTTCCATACCGGTTGTATCCCATTTTATAAATATTTCCAAACTGCAGTTAAATCATGTTCACAAGGTGGTGTTCGTGGTGGCGCAGCTACAGTATTTTATCCACTCTGGCATTTAGAAGTTGAAAGTTTATTAGTACTACGTAATAACCGTGGTGTTGAAGAAAACCGAGTACGACATTTAGATTATGGTGTACAAATCAATAAATTAATGTACCAACGTCTAATTAAAAATGAAAACATCTCTTTATTCAGTCCATCTGATGTACCGGGTCTTTACGATGCTTTCTTTGCCGACCAAGACAAATTTGAAGCTCTTTATCATCAATATGAACAAGATGTTAATATTCGCAAACGCGTAGTTAAAGCAGTTGAATTGTTTTCATTATTAATGCAAGAACGAGCATCAACTGGCCGAATTTATATTCAAAATGTTGATCATTGTAATACTCATAGTCCATTTAATGCTCAACTAGCGCCAGTACATCAATCCAATTTATGTATGGAAATTGCCCTACCAACTAAACCACTTAATAATGTTAATGATGATAAAGGTGAAATTGCACTTTGTACGTTATCTGCTTTTAATTTAGGTAAAATTGAATCTCTTGACGATTTTGAAGAGCTAGCTGATTTAACCGTTCGTGCCCTAGACGCATTGCTTGATTATCAAGACTATCCGATTCCGGCAGCTAAAACGTCATCAATAAACCGCCGCACATTAGGTATTGGTGTAATTAACTATGCCTATTATTTAGCTAAACATGGAGTTAAATATTCTGATGGTAGTGCCAATAACTTAACCCATCGCACATTTGAAGCAATGCAATATTATTTATTAAAAGCATCAAATAATTTAGCTAAAGAAAAAGGTGCCTGCCCACTATTTAGTGAAACAACCTATGCTCAAGGTATCTTACCTATTGATACTTATAAACAAGATATCGATACACTTACTAAAGAACCATTACATTATGATTGGGAATCTTTACGTCAATCAGTCAAAACTTATGGTTTACGTAATTCTACTTTATCAGCATTGATGCCATCTGAAACTTCCTCACAAATATCAAATGCCACTAATGGTATTGAGCCACCACGCGGATATGTCAGTGTTAAGGCGTCAAAAGATGGTATTTTAAAACAAGTGGTACCTGAATATAAAAAATTAAAAGATTTATATGAGTTACTTTGGCAAATACCAAATAATACAGGTTATTTACATTTAGTCGGTATTATGCAGAAGTTTATTGATCAATCAATTTCAGCCAATACTAATTATGACCCAACTAAATTCCCTAATGATAAAGTACCGATGAAACAGCTATTAGCTGATTTATTAACAGCTTATAAATATGGTGTAAAAACCCTTTATTATCATAATACACGAGATGGTGCCGAAGATATTCAAGGTGATATTGAAGTCTCATCAAGTGATGATGGTTGTGAAGGCGGAGCATGCAAAATTTAATTGTTCTGCTTAGCCCTAAAAATAAAAGTAGCGGATAACAACTGAGTTATCCCTACTATTCCGACTTTTTACTTATCTGCCCAGTAAAAAGCTTAGCAAATTTCTGTTAGGAGTTCGATTATGAGCATGAATTACAGCACCTTCTCACACGTCCATAATGATCAACTTAAAGAGCCAATGTTTCTTGGTCAACCGGTAAATGTTGCTCGTTACGATCAACAAAAATATGAAATGTTTGAAAAGTTAATTGAAAAACAACTTTCTTTCTTTTGGCGTCCTGAAGAGGTCGACGTATCGCAAGATCGTATTGACTATGCAGCGCTCCCCGAACATGAAAAACATATATTTATTAGTAATTTAAAATATCAAACTCTGCTCGATTCTATTCAAGGTCGAAGTCCAAATGTGGCGTTATTACCATTAATTTCTATTCCCGAACTCGAAACATGGGTAGAAACTTGGTCATTTTCAGAAACGATTCATTCACGTTCATACACCCACATTATTCGTAATATCGTTAATGATCCATCGGTTGTATTTGACGATATTGTGACTAATAAAGAAATTCAAAAACGGGCTGGTGATATTGCAGGCTACTACGATGAATTAATTAGTTATGCTAGTTATTATAATTTGTTAGGTGAAGGTAAACACACTGTCAATAATCGAACTATCACTATTGATCTACGAGAGTTAAAAAGACGACTTTACTTATGCCTAATGAGCGTTAATGCACTTGAAGCGATTCGTTTTTATGTGAGTTTTGCTTGCTCATTTGCCTTTGCTGAACGTGAGTTAATGGAAGGTAATGCTAAAATAATCAAACTGATTGCCCGTGATGAAGCCCTTCATCTCACCGGCACCCAATTTATGATCAACACACTACGAAGCGGTGAAGATGATCCAGAAATGGCCGAAATCGCCAAAGAGTGTGAACAAGATTGTTATGACCTCTTCTTACAAGCCGCTAATCAAGAAAAAGAATGGGCTGAATATCTATTTGAAGGTGGTTCAATGATTGGTTTAAACAAAGATATTCTTTGCCAATACGTTGAGTATATTACCAATATTCGTATGCAAGCAGTCGGCCTCAAATTACCATTTGAAGTAAAATCGAATCCAATTCCATGGATCAATAACTGGCTTGTTTCTGATAACGTACAGGTTGCGCCACAAGAAGCAGAAATGAGCTCATATTTAGTTGGGCAAATCGATTCAGAAATTAGTGAAGATGATTTAAGCGATTTTACCTTGTAATTATTAATCGCAAAAACCCCTTTCCTCAAATTTTTTTTATTAAAGGAACCTTATCGGTTCCTTTAATTTTATTAATCCATTATGCATAGCAATTATTGCTTCTACATTAAACTATCAAAGCATAATTTAACTAGATTTAAAGCCTTATTGACGTCAATTCATCTGCCATAATTTTTAAGCCACTTTGATAGCAAACACTCGCTTCAAACATGTCGTCAATGTATCATTTGGTAGCCAAATTATTACAACACTTGTTACTCAAGATGATATTATCGCTAGAACTGAACATGTTATTTAAACGCCAAATAATCGACCTTTATCTACTAACTAAACCACTCAGTGAGTTAATTGAATAAAAAATCAAACTTACCCGATTTAATACTCTTATTTACCCTCAATAAATCATATTTGATGGTATAGACTCCTCAATTATTTTTACAAAAAATATTCACTCATCAATTTTAAAATTACTAATGGATTGAATAAAACGTTATTGCTTAATGTTATTGTATAAAAACTGTTGTCATTCCAGCTTGACACTGCTTTAAAATCGGTGGACGATATAACAATTCGATTTTGCTAATTTGATATGATGACTATGACTGATGCGCATTTGTTTTATTCTATATCTCCGCTTGATTTTAGTGATGATCAAATAACTGTCCCCTATCTAAAACAGCAACTAAATGCGTTTCAACAATGGTCAGTGACTCAGTTTAAAAATAACGCCGATATTGATGACTTAGTTCATCTGCGCAGTCAGTTTATTGATCAGCTACTTCAACGATTATGGCATTATTATCAAATTCCTGAACAAGTTTCATCGCTGTTTAAACAAAATCGCATTGCACTAATTGCAGTTGGTGGTTATGGTCGAACCGAACTTCATCCATTATCCGATATTGATATTTTGATACTAAGTGATAACTCACTAACCAAAGAACTGGAAAAACAAATTGGTGATTTAGTCCGTCTACTTTGGGATCTGCATTTGGATATTGGCCACAGCGTTAGAACATTAAAAACCTGCTTGCAAGAAGCTAAAAATGATATCACTATCATGACAAACTTAATTGAATCAAGATTAATTGCCGGAAGTGAGTCATTACTTAATAAGCTCCGCAGTGAAATTTTTAGTGATAAAATCTGGCCTTCTCCTGCTTTTTATCAGGCCAAAATGCAGGAGCAACAAGAAAGACACCAACAATATCACAGCACTACCTATAATTTAGAGCCAGATCTAAAAAATAGTCCGGGTGGTTTACGTGATATGCAAATCATTCAATGGGTTGCAATTCGACATTTTGGCGGAGAGTTTTTAAAAAAAATTGCCCAGTTTGACTATTTAACGCCAGAAGAAGTGGCCGAATTTAAGACTTGCCGCAAATTTTTATGGCGCATGCGCTTTGCGCTTCACTGCGTGATCAACCGCTATGACAATCGTTTATTATTCGATCGTCAACTAAGTATCGCTAAAATGTTGGGCTATAGTGGTGAAGGCAATACACCGGTTGAAAATATGATGCATGATTATTATCGTGTTGCACATAATATTACCGAACTCAACCAAATGCTTTTACAACTATTTGATGAGTCATTATTAAAACGTTATTCATCACAAAAGACCTATGATATTGATCAACATTTTCAAATCAGAGGCAACCTAATTGATGTTAAACATAGCAGCGTGTTTACTGATAACCCGCTTATGATCCTCAATCTGTTTTATACAATTTTGCTTAACCCGCAAGTTACAGGATTATATTCAAATACAATTAGGCAACTTCGTTCTGCGCGGCGAAAGCTCACTTATTTACTTAGTGAAACGCCAGAAGCAAGAACATTGTTTATGAAAATCATCAAACATCCGGATGCAATTAAAAAAGCTATTTTACCAATGCATCAATATGGTATTTTGGCAGTGTATATCCCTGGTTGGCAACAAATCTCAGGCATGATGCAATTTGATCTTTTTCATGCTTATACGGTAGACGAACATACTATCCGCTTATTGCTAGAACTTGATCGTTTAAAAACCGAAGTGGGTAAAGAAAAACATCCTAATAGTTCAACAGTATTTGCCAAACTATCTAAACCTGAACTACTAGTGATAACCGGATTATTTCATGATATCGGCAAAGGTCGACATGGTGATCATTCGGAAATAGGCGCTAAATTAGTCGAATCTTTCTGTCAATTACATGAACTCGATGCGAAAGATACCGATTTGATTGTTTGGTTAGTTCGTTATCATTTATTGATGTCGGTAACTGCGCAAAGTCGAGATCTCCAAGATCCCGATGTTATTCGCGAATTTATTCAATTAGTAAAAAGCAAACGACGTTTACAATATTTACTCTGTTTAACGGTTGCCGATGTTTGTGCCACCAATGAAACCTTATGGAATAGTTGGAAGCAGAGCTTAATGCGTGAGCTCTACTTAACCGCTAAACGATCATTTGATTCTGGCATTCATCAAATACCAGAACAACGAAGTATTGCTCGTCAACATAAACAGCAAGCACTAACTGAGCTGCTGGCACAGAATTACGATGAGCAAACGATAAAAAACCTTTGGCAAGATTATCGCGTCGATTACTTTTTGCGCTATAGTGCTGAACAGATCGTTTGGCACGCTCAACTATTATTAAATCATGATTTGAGTCAAACATTAGTTTCGATTAATCCCAATCCATATCATGGTGGCAGCGAAATCATCATTTACTCATCTGATAGACCTTTTTTATTTGCCGCAGCATGTAATGCGTTAAGTATGTTAAATTTGAGTATTCATGATGCATTGATTATTACCAATAAAAATGGATTTGCATTAGATACCTTTATTGTGCTTGAACCTAATGGACAAATTGTGCCAGAAAATCGACACCAAGATATTATCCAAGCGCTGCATAAAGTACTACATCAATCGGTCTACAAAGGTGTGACAATAAAACCCGCTAAACAGCGACTACGTTCATTTTCTGTACCAACACAAGTCAACTTTATTTCGTCATTTAACGAAAATCAAACTTATATGGAACTCATTGCGCTTGATAAACCAGGTTTACTTGCTTGCGTTGGTGAAGTGTTTGCAAAATTAGACTTATCGCTAAGCAGTGCTAAAATAGCCACAATTGGCGAACATATTGAAGATCTGTTTATTCTAACCGATAAACACAATAAAGCCCTTGATGATAACACCTGTCAAAAACTAACCGAATCGATAGTTGAAACTATTGATTCAATAAATTAATCAACCAAAAAGTTAAAGTTAAAATTATGCAATTTTTCCTTATTTTGTTTCCTATTTTTTGTATTTTTATTGTTGGATTTATTGGTCAAAAGATTCTTAATTTTGATGTTGCTAATCTTTCAAAAATGTCGCTATATGTGTTATCGCCCTTTTTGGCATTTAAAACATTTTATACGCATACCTTAACCAGCGATTATTTAATCTATATTGCTTATCTTATTGGACTCTGTTTTTCCTTGGTAGTTATTGTCAGCATCTGGTCAATGATAATGAAGTATTCGGTCAAACAACGCTGTGCAATGATTTTAAGTTCGTGTTTTATGAACAATGGTAATTATGGTACACCTGTATTACTGGTTTTTTTTGGCACGATCGGTTTTGATCTAGGTGTCATAATGATGGTGTTACAACAATTTGTTATGAGCACTGTTGGCATCTATTATGCAGCCAAAGGCAGTACACATAGTGATATTGTCAGTCAAAAAGATGTTATTAACAAAGTAATTAGAATGCCGGTTGCCTATGGAGCCTTTGCGGGTATTCTTTTCCAACTGTGTCAAATACCATTATCAAAATCGATTATGACTTCGATTAGTATGATCGGTGATTCTTCCATTGTGATAATTATGATTATTTTGGGCATGCAATTGGCCAAAATCAAAATTAAACAACTTGATTATCCAAAACTTTCTTTTGCTTTAGTAACGAGGATGGTTATATCACCGCTGGTCGCTTTTGCAATGGTCTATTTTATGCCTATTACTCCAATGGCAAAACAAATCCTTATTGTTCTAGCGGCAATGCCAAGTGCTGCCAATACCACACTAATGTCAGTTCAATTTGATACTAACCCAGCACTGGTATCAAGTGCTACTTTAGTCAGTACTTTATTGAGTTTAATTACATTACCAATCGTACTCTCTTTAGTTGGTGCTCCAATTCCTTTTTAAATAGAAGCGATGCATCAAAGAGTTTGAAAATCAGCTAGCTAAATCCTGATTAATCGTCAGGATTTAGTTTTGATAAAATTTAATCGTTACTCAGCCACTCTTGCTCAAATTGATTAACAAATTCAACTAAAATTTTATGCCGTTGTTCGGCGATCTGTTTAGCTGTGTCAGTATTCATCATCTCTTTGAGTAAAAATAACTTTTCATAGAAGTGATTTATTACTGTATTTGGCTGTTTATAATTGTCTTCATTAAGTTTCGTTCGCGGTGGAATGTTTGGATCGTGCATAATATTATGCTTATTACCACCATAATAAAAAGTACGGCCAATACCTATTGCGCCAATAGCATCAAGACGGTCAGCATCTTGAACTATTTGTCCTTCCAACGATAACTCGTTTTTTTGTGAAAGATTTTTCCGATAAGACATATTTTCGATAATAGCAAAAATAGCATTAATCTCGTTAGTGGTTACCTTTAATAATTGCAGATAATCACGCAATTCAATTATTGCGTTATCAACATTCTCAACCACTTTCTCATCAATGACATCATGTAAGTAAGCGCTCATCAATACAATAAATGCATCTGCTTGTGGCTGATCATTAAGGATTTTTTCGGCTAATTTTACAACTCGTTCAATATGCGCCATATCATGACCGGAAAAATCATGCGAAAGCTTTTGTTGAACAAATAGTTTAATCGAATTAAGAATTAGTTGTTGTTGAGCAGTTATTCGGTTGGTCATTTTATTAGGCTTAATTAAAAATGGTAATGATAGATTATATTTTATCGAGATATTATGTATATTACCGCAGTTAAAATCTAACCGCTATTGATGGTTTTAATTAACACTTTATAAGTCAGACATTTATTCTTGCATAAAACCACCAAAATCAATTTAAAATGAGTTAAAAATCATATTTAATATCATTATTGATGATTGTTTAGACTTATTTATCAAAAAATTCCTTGCATTTAATGTTTTTTTTATATTTTTTTTAATTTCTTTCGATTGTTTTCACTAATTGCGAAAGGTAGAATGCTCTAATCACAATTTATTATCAATGCAAATAACTGGAGTTGATTAAGTGAAAATATCAGCACGCAAAGTTTTGCCTTGGCAACTTATAGAATGTTTCACTCGATATCGTCAATTTATCGCTCTACTATTTGGCCTCACTATTTTTTGTATCGCACTGGTTGTGTGTTGGCATTTATTACAATCAATTAATCTTAGCGATTTACAATCGGCTCTGCATAAACTGCCTTACCATGCAATTTTACTAGCATGTTTATCGGCGATAGCAAGTTATATTATGTTGATGGGTTATGAGTGGTCGGCTGCACGTTATGCAGGCGTTGATTTAAAACCATCGACAATAGCTACTGGTGCAATTTGTGCCTCCGCCATTGGTAATGCAGTCGGGTTATCCGCCCTATCCGGCGGTGCAATTCGTTGTCGGCTCTATTTTAAATATGGGTTAACCACCATAGATGTTGCTCGCATGTCGATTTTTGTTAGTCTTTCGTTAGGCCTTACATTACCCTTAATCGCCACAATTGCTGCATTAATACATATACAAAATACCATGCTAGCGCTACATATCTCGGCAATCACTATCGAATTAATCGCTAGTGTAGTATTGATCATTTATGCTGGTGTATTGTTATTTTTACATGCGCACCGATTAGCAGAAAAACCCAATAAAGATACTTGGCTATATCAAATTTTCCATTGGCAGATCCGTTTACCTAACTGGCAATTAGCCGGTGGACAATTTTTAATTACCTTAATCGATGCCATTTTAGTCGGTGCTATTCTCTATTTTTTACTCCCGAATCAACCAAACTTTATTACCTTTATCATGATTTATATCTTGGCATTAGTTGCTGGGGTACTTAGTCATGTCCCAGGTGGAGTTGGCATATTTGAAGCGGTTATATTAGCGGCATTTTCATCACAAATTAATACCGCATCATTAACGGTTGCATTAGTCATTTACCGTTTAATTTATATCATATTACCATTGATTCCTGCCGGAATTTTACTGCTAATTAACGAAGGAAAAAACTTTTTAACCGCACCACAAGTTAAAGAAACCGATACTGGTATTGCAGCAACGATTATGGCCGCCGCGGTATTTTTTGCCGGAGTAGTCATGATGTTTTCGAGTGTTACTCCTGGTTTTAATCATGATTTTGTCAGCACTTTTTTTCCGAAAAAAATTGTCAATTTTGCTCATTTAACCGCAAGTTTAATCGGGGTTTTATGCCTACTAATGGCAGTAGGATTACGCCGCAGACTTTACTCTGCATGGGGAATATCGGTTATATTATTGATAGTAAGTAGTATCTGCTCGTTGTTAAGAGGTTTACACTGGATCGAAGCAACTACATTATTAGTAATAGCCATACTATTAATCAATTTTAGGCATGCTTTTTATCGTAAAAGCCGATTAAGTATTTTGCCTTTTTCACTAAAATCCTTTGTTATCAGTTTTGGTTTAATTGCCTTATTTGTTTGGCTAATCTTATTTATTTATCAAGATATTCCTTATAGCCATGATTTATGGTGGCAATTTGAATTAGATAGCCGAGTTCCCCGAGCATTACGAGCAGCATTAGGTAGTTTTATCTTATTGAGTGGCGTAATGTTATTTTGGTCATTTAAACCGGCATTACCTATCTTAACGATTCCGACTGAAGAGGAATTAAGTGAAGCCTATCAAATCATGCTTAACTCAAAACAACCTGAAGGCGGATTAGCGATGAGTGGTGATAAGTCACTGCTCTTCAATCAATCACATACTGCTTTTATTATGTATGCAAGGCGAGGAAGAAGCATGGTTGCACTATATGATCCTATTGGTAATGATAGCGCTGCGCGGGCTGATTTAATCTGGGCATTTAGAGATCTTTGTGATCAACACCATTTACGTCCAGTTTTCTACCAAGTTAAAGCAGACAATTTACCATTCTATATGGATATCGGTCTTCGTATTGTCAAACTTGGCGAAGAAGCCTTAGTTAATTTAAAAGAGTTTGATTTAACTTCTAAGGGATATAAAGATCTTCGATATACTTGGAACCGAGGGCAACGAGATGGGCTTAGTTTAAGATTTTATCCACCGGGTACTGCACCAATTGATGAATTGAAAGCAGTTTCTGATGCATGGTTAAAAAACAAACATACCAAAGAGAAAAAATTCTCATTAGGGGCTTTTTCGCAGTCCTATTTAGATAATTTCACGATTGCCGCGGTTGAGTACCAAGGTCGCATTATTGCTTTTGTGAATTTATTAGAAACCAAGCAAAACTATAGTGCTAGTATTGATCTAATGCGAGTTTTACAAGATATTCCAAAATCGACCATGGAGTTTTTAATGGTTGGATTAATTTTACATTATCAAGAAAAAGGTTATCAGTATTTTAGTTTGGGAATGGTACCACTTGCCGGCATGCAAAGAAGACGTGGTGCACCAATGATCCAACGCTTAGGTGCATTAGTCTTTCGCCGAGGTGGCCGATTTTATAACTTCCAAGGCCTACGCCGTTTTAAAGAAAAATTTGCCACCCATTGGCAACCACGTTATATGGCGGTTCCGGCAGGACTTGATCCTTTGGTCGCCTTAATTGACACCACGATGTTAATTTCAGGTGGCAAAACAACATTAACTAACCAGAAGAACTAATCAAATGAAAAAAATCATACTTTATGTTTTATTATTCATTATTTTAGTATTCATTACATTTTGTATTGTTATAGGTTGGTACAATTATAAAAACCAACGAACTGCTTCGGTTAATACTGTTACAATTAATAAAAACTTTACTATCTTATCTGCTAGCCCTAGACAGTCAGCAGAAGCTTCAGCAATAATTGTTGCGACACAAGATAATCACTTTACTGCTAATCAATTATTAACCTTATCTGAATCAATGGGTGCTAAATTGGTGCAATTTGAATTACAGCCACAAGGAAGTTGTGCCGAACAGCAAACACGTTTCGAACAGGCACAGAAAATCTTAAATGAAGATAAGTTTGTTGTTGCCGGCATGCAAGAAGGTGCGGCTTTTGCTTATCGTTGGTTAAGCAAACAACAAGATGATGATGCTAAAGCTTTATCCATTGAGTTTACTTTAGATCATAAAGATTGCGACGCACCTTTACCTGCACAGGCCAGCCATGGAACATGGCAGGTTATTTGGAACAATCCACCTGATGAACAAGTGGCTATTTTTCCTCGCCAACAAAAACAGATTAAAGTAACCACGTCAATTGGTGAGTATCAAGCGTCACCAACTGAACTGTTAAGTTTACATTTATCTTCGATTTTATTTGGTGAGCATGAACCATTACCGGTGATTGAATTGCCAGCTAAAGGTAATCCTCAACATCCGAATAGTGTTACCTTTTATTATTCTGGTGATGGTGGCTGGCGAGATTTAGATAAAGTTTCAGCAGAATATATGGCTTCACATGGTTATTCGGTGGTTGGTGTCGATGCGTTAAAACTTTTTTGGCAACATCGCTCGGTTGAACGTAGTGCTAAAGATCTGACTTATTTAATGCAAGAATACCGTGATAAATGGGGTGTGAATAAATTTGTACTAGCGGGTTATTCTTTTGGTGGTGACATTTTACCAGCACTATATAATCGCTTATCCAAAGTAGATCAACAAAGTGTGCAAGCATTGATCATGGTTGCTTTTTCTAAAGATGCTAATTTTGAAATAGAAGTCAGTGGTTGGCTGGGACAATCTGGCGATGAAATGAAAACAGCAGCAGAGGTTGCGCAGATTCCAGAAAAGAAATTATTTTGTATCTATGGTGCAGAAGAGAAAGACGATAGCGGTTGCCTACAACCGGAGATGAAAGGCGAAGCATTTCAACTACCGGGTGGCCATCATTTTGATGAAAATTATCAGCACTTAGGGCAAATTATTATGCAAGCTATCGACAAACGTATGCAATAAATGTGGCAGTTTAGGTAATATTTTTTAATCAAAGCATTAATAAAAATTATAAAATATTAATGCTTTTTAAATTTGATTTTCCCTTCTGATAAGAATACGCCGCCAAGTGTAAATAAGGTACCTATTGCTGCAATCCAAGTAAAAGGTTCATCTAAAATTAATACTGCATTAATAATTGTCAAAATTGGCACTAAATAGATATAGATGCTAATTTTGACCGCACCCACTAATTTTACCGCATAGTTCCAAGAGGCAAAGCAGATAGCTGAAGCACCGACGCCTAAAAATAAGATATTTATTAAGTTTATTGGTTGTTCAAATCTCGAAAAATTCCATTCAAAATCAAACAAATACAGTGCAGGTAACATAAACATTAGACCGTAAAAAAAGAATCTTCGCGTCAACAAAATAATATTGTAACCATAGTTACTACTTTTTTTAGTTAAAATTGAATAACACGCCCAAAATAGGCAAGCAAACACCGCCAATAAATCACCAAGCGGATTAACCGATAATACAAACTGCCCATTGAAGCTAATTAAGGCTATACCTATCATGCCGAATAGACAGCCAATATAAAACACTTTCGCTGGTTTTTCGGCCTTAAGAAAGAAGATAGCCAATATAGCAGTAAAGACTGGAGCTAGTGTGGTGATCACACCAACATTTGATGCTGTAGTATAGGTTAAAGCTATATTTTCACAGAGAAAATAACAAGTGACACCACAAAATCCAGCGCCAAGAAACATCAACTCTTGTTTAATCCCTTGCCAAGCAAAAAAGCGAGGCGCTAACAACCAAAGCGTGGCATAGCCTAAGGTAAATCGGAAAAAGAGAATTTCAATCGGTTTAAAATCTGTCAGTAAAACTTTGGTGGCAATATAAGTGATTCCCCAAATAAACACTGTCATCAGTGCGATTAGGTGGCCTTTTGTCCTTGATGAAAATAACATAAAAATTCTCTCTGCTCACTTATTAGTATTTAAGCACCATCCATTACATTATTATTTAGTTACCAGACTAAATATGCCAAATAAATTGAGAATAGATAAAAGGCTTGATAATAATAAAAATAATACTATTTATTAGAATAATGAAAATCGCTAGATATTAACTTGCTGTTAATAATTGTTCAATATATTTTCATATATCGATTATTTATGTAAATTATATGATTCTATAGCAGGACTAGTTAGCACTAATAAAAATTGTAGGCAAAAAAAATCCACTCAAAAATGAGTGGAGGGCAAAAAAATGAATTAACGTAATCTGAATATATAGACAGACTAAATCACAAAAAGTTCCAACTAATTTCAAAAAAATTTAATATTTTCCTAAAAAATATTCTATTGAATTGATTTATATTAATAATTATTTTTAAAAATATTTAAAAAAATATAAATATTTCTCATTCTTCAGTACATAAAAACTAATTTGCTTTAAACTTAATTTCATTGCAAATTTAAATAAGCTAACGCTATACTGCGGTAAAAATAGTCTATATAGCTATATAGGAGTATTTATGAAAAAGAATGTTGTTTTATTTAGTAAAATTCCAGCTGATCAGCAAGAAAGACTAGCGAAAGCTTTCAATCTAACACTATTTGAAGGTGATCCTAAAACCGATATTAGTGGATTTATCCAAACATTAGCCAATGCTGACGGTATGATTGGATCTAATATCCCAACTCGAATTGATGATAATTTTCTGCAACAAACCCCTAAATTAAAAGCTGCGGCGACAATTTCAGTCGGTTTTGATAATTATGATTTGCTTGCTTTAAAAAAACATGGCGTCCGATTAATGAATACTCCGAAAGTTCTTACTGAAAGTACCGCTGATCTCATTTTTACCTTACTCATGGCTACCGCTCGTCGAACCGTTGAATTATCTAATCTTATTCATAATGGTGGTTGGAATAAAAGCATCACACCTGAGTATTTTGGTACAGATATTTATGGTAAAACCATTGGTATTTTAGGAATGGGGCGTATTGGTCAAGCCATAGCTAAACGAGCACATTGTGGTTTTGATATGAACATCATATATTATAATCGTTCAGCCAATGCCCATGTTGAACAAGCCTATCATGCTAAACGTCTTGAACTAGATGATGTCCTTAAACAAGCTGACTTTGTTGTTATCATTTTACCGCTAACCGATCAAACAAAACGACTTATTACTAAACAAAAATTAGCGTTAATGAAATCATCAGCTATCCTTATCAATGGCGCTCGAGGTGCGATAATTGATGAACAAGCACTCTATGAAGCATTAAAAAATAAAACCATTAAAGCAGCTGGTTTAGACGTTTTTGAAGTTGAACCATTAGCCAAAGATTCGCCATTATTAAAACTTGATAATGTTTTATTATCACCACATGTAGGTTCAGCCACCACTGAAACTCGATATGCCATGGCCAAATGCGCTGTTGATAATATTATTGCCGCATTAAAACCGGAAAAACCAACTGAAAATTGGGTTAATCCAGAAGTCGGGTAACTTGTATTACCACTTGAATTCACCTATAATGCCCCAATATTTTCTTTAAATACCAACCACAATTGGGGCTGATTCTGGATTCGACGGGATTTGCGAAACCCAAGGTGCATGCCGAGGTGCGGTAGGCCTCGTAAATAAACCGCAAAAAAATAGTCGCAAACGACGAAAACTACGCACTAGCAGCTTAATAACCTGTATAGAGCCTTCTCTCCCTAGCCTCCGCTCGTAGGACGGGGATCAAGAGGAGTCAAACCTAAACGAGATCGTGTGGAAGCCTTGCTTGGGGCGGAAGCATTAAATTTAATCAAGCTAGTTTATCAGTGGCGTGTTTGTCCGCAGCGGGTAAGCGAAATTTAAAGACAAACTACGCATGTAGTACCAAGGATGTAGAGATTTCGGACGCGGGTTCAACTCCCGCCAGCTCCACCAATTCAATAAACAGTAACATTCTTTTAAATCCTTTAAAACACATCAAAATCAGTAAATACAAGGCTTAAAGCCTATTTTGTTATTCATTAAGCACCAGTAATATGCATTTATAAGCAAACATTAGCTCAAAATGAAAAAGTAGATATTTTTCAAATATTTATGTTTATCAAATTAATATATGTATTTTAATCGGCGATTATGAATTATATGATTTGATTATCGAATTTTTTGATAAATATAGTTCACCTTACAGCGCAAAAACAATTGATTCATTTATTCAGACATTAAAAATTAAGTTACCTAAGATTGGGATACCATCTAATCATTTTATTGCATTCAATAATGGATTAATTGATCGTATTACTAGTAATTTAATGTCACATAGTCCCAATCATTGGACTACAGCAATCAATCCTCATGATTATTCTCTAGTTATGAAACAAACTCCAAATTTTGATAAATCAAAAAAAGTTGTGATTAAAATAACAAGTTCAGGCCAAATCGTTAAAAGTATAAAAAACTATAATTGATTATATATCAAGAAATGGCAGTGAAAAAATAATCGATAAGGATGGATTAGAAATACAATTAAATAGTGATAGAAAACATTTGGCTGATCAGTTTATTGATGCTTTTGAAAGTGATAAAAGAGAAACATTGAATATCGTTTTTTCTTACCATGAAGCAAAACGAGAGCATTTGTTAGAGGCAATAAAAAATACTATTGATAACAAATATCCCGATAATTACTACGCTATGGCAGTACATGAGGATACCAAAAATCCTCATTGTCATGTGATTTTAAAATTAGAAAACTCTAAAGGAAAACGAATTAATCCTAACAAAAAAGACTTGCAGGAATTTCGAGATAATTTTTCTAAAGAGTTAAATAAATTTGGGTATCAAAGTAAGTCTACAAATTATTACTCAGTTAAAGATAAGCAACATATCAAACATATCAAACAGCTCAATAACTATAATCAATTTGTCATTAAGGATTATGGTAATGCTCCCTATCAGAATAGGTCAAATGGCAAAGCCTCTTTTTTTGTCACTTATGAAACTCAAAAAGGGAATGAAATTACTATTTGGGGGAAAGGGCTTAAAGATGCGGTTACTAAAAATAATATTGAAAAAGGTGATAGAGTTAGCATAATTAAACAAACCAAACAGACCAACACAGGAAAAATTAATCAATGGCGAATAAACGTTATTCAAAAACATTTAGAAAAGGATTTTAATAAATCAATGACAATGCGTGAACGAATTAGATTACAACAAAAGACGAATAACAATCCTCAAGTTTCAAAGCCTAAAATAATTAAAACATCAAAATTAAAACTGACGATAAGGCAACAAGTTGAAACTTACCAATCTCAGAAAAAACCTAATCCAATAGAGCTAAGTAATGAGCAACCTAAACTAGAAGAACCAAAATTAAAACAAACAATAAGGGAACAAGTTGAAGCTTATCAATCTCACAAACAACTTAATCCAATAGAACCAATTAATGAACAACCTAAACCACAAGAATCGAAATTAAAGCAGACGGTAAGACAGAAAGTTGAAGCTTACGAAGCTCAGAGAAAACTTAATCCAATAGAGCCAATTAATGAGCAGTTTAGACCAAAAGAACCGAATTTAAAGCAGACCGTAAGGCAACAGATTGAAACCCAACAGAAAGCAAATACATTGCTAAAACAACAAATAGAGGTTCAGCCTGATCCATTGTTTAATGAACATGAACAAAAACAATCAAGTCTAAGAAGTGCATTAGATAGAATAATTCAAAGTAAAAAAGATAAAGAAAAACAGAAAAGTAATAAAAAGATGGATCGAGACTATTAACTATTATGTGATCTTTACAGATCACATATTTAAAATTTTGGTTATTTTTTCTCACCATAATTAGGGAAAATACTATTGAGATTATGACTTGCCGCAGATCTTGCATTTTCACATGCTTGTGAATTTTTATCTATTTCACCATTACGGCATTTTTTCAAAAATACTTTAAGTTCATCTTGATGCTGTTTCCAGTATTCCACCGTTTTAATATCCTCACTACAGGCAAATAAAAAAGCAGTTAATGGGATTAAAAATAATAGTTTTTTCATTGTTTATTCCTTATAAATATTGATCAATTAAAACTATATTATTTTGTTTTTTAATTGTTAAATCCAATTGTTAATACGGATCAATTGACGTCTATTGATCGCCCAAGTCGATCAATTAATATTTTAATGATACAATTCTAATAATTACTATGTAGGTCTTTGTTAGAGATTAAATTGATATAAATAATATGTTTTAGATTTAATGCAATTGATATAGGAACAGGAAAAATAGTTATGGATACAGTACAATTAAATATTAAAAACATCAAAAACATCAGTAGTGCAAAACTTGAGTTACCGTTTAGGGGCGGAGTTTATGCTATAGCAGGGGCTAATGGGTGTGGAAAAAGCACAATTATGCTCATTTTATCTGTTTTACTGAGCAAAAAAAGATATTCAATGTTTCAATGTGAGGACATTTCAAATGATTCTTTTATTGAAATAACGATAACTGACAATTCATTAAAAACACCATATCGAAAATGTAAATGGGTTGTAGATAATGGAAAACTCGCATTAGTTGGAGCAGCTAAACCAATTATTTATACGGGTATGTATGAGGGTAGTTTATTTTATGGCGCAAGATTTGAAAATTCAACTATTGTTGACGAATTGTTAAAGAAAAAATCTATTCTTGACGAAGATATAACAAATGCGCCAGAAGAAATAAGTAAGACATTAAGCTATATATTGCGAGGTGATAAAGATAATTATCAATCACTTAGTAAAATAGCATCACTAAAAGTAGCTAGAAAATATGATCTAGATAATGTGCCTTATTTTGTCGAAGCCCATAATGGCAACTTATTAAGTCAGTATAGAATGAGTTCTGGTGAATGTTTATTGATATCTTTACTGAACTATATATATTTTACATTAAGACAAAAAGAAAAAACTGAACGAAAGAAAATTATTATAATAGATGAGGTAGAATTAGCATTCCATCCTATTGCAATTGAAAGGTTTATGGAATATTTACATAATTTAGTTAGAGAACACCCTAATTTCATTATCTATATAACATCACACTCTCCAAAGGTAATTAATAATATTCATCCAAGCAACTTGTATATGCTAGAAAATAATCAAGGAAATATTTCATATGTTAATCCATGTTATCCTAGTTATGCAATTAGAGAATTATATAAGAACGATGGATATGATGTGATTATTCTTGTTGAGGATGAACTTGCTCGGTTGGTAATTGACAAAATATTATTAGAAAAAAATCTAATCAAAAGCCGTTTAATAAATATTATTCCTGTCGGCGGTTGGCGTAATGTTTTAACTTTACATAAAGATATTTTAGAAAAAAGGGTATTCTCTGAAAAATGCAAAGTAATTAGTATATTAGATGGTGATGTTAAAGGAGAAAAAGTTCCGAAGGGAACAAAAGATCTACCTAAATTATATTTACCAATTAATAGTGTTGAGAAGTTCTTATACAGTATTGTTTTTAATCAACAACATATATCTTTAAGAAAAGTTATTAATGATAAATATTGTAGGGTATTATCATTAAATCAAATTATGGCTGAGTTTAATAAAATAAATAGAAGTACAGAAGATATTGAAAAGAAATTTTATCATTTCTTTATAGAAAAAATTCAAATGATGGAAGACGTATTTGTTAGAGAATTAACCAAAGATATTTTTGATACAAAATTTGTCACTGATTCTTTTTTAAACAGCTTAGTGAGTTTTTTATCAAAATAACTGGTGGCTGCATATTACAACAAAAAATGATCGCTAAACACTATGTCAGTGATCATTATTCATAAACGGAAATACATGCTCAAAGATTTATTAAATAAGAATTGGGCTTACAACAACAAAACAAAAGATATAAGGAGAAGTTTCATCTGATTCATATGTTGTCAATATAACATCTTTAGATGAATAATGCTTAATAGTAAGTTCTATTTTATCTAGAATACAAGATACTGAATCAGTAATTTTCCCACTATAATAGGCTTGTTTGAATGACCCACCTTCATTAATTTTAATGCCATATTTATTTTCAATATCTATTAGTTACTTAAACATTTTATTCCCTTATTATTTTTTGAATATTTCAATACAAAATGAAATTTATCTAAATTATTTTACCGTCTATTTTATTATATTAGCTGCATTATTTAAATAGTTAGATCATTTTTAGTGATGCTCATTACTGATCAGCTTAAAATGGAATAAGTGATCATTTCGACTGAATTATGCTGAGATGTTTTCTCATGTGCATTAACCGTGAATTTTGCTAATGCAACCATGTTGAAAAGCTATTGATGGGCAAGTCATCAACAACTTTACAACATTAATTCACCGTTACTACACAATCGAAAAACCAACATTTGTGTTTATTTTTAATTTGCGCTCCGCGCTCAAGTTGTAATAAATTTTTTATTTTATTTTTTTAGACAAAACTAAGATTAGTAAGATTACTTTTTCAAAAAACTCACTTTTTTTATATAATATTAATAAGGGAATAAATAAAGGAAATTTTTAATTCTGAATTATAACAAATTCAATAATGGCAAGGGTTTATTTGCATTAATTCAACTCCCGCCAGCTCCACCAAATTATCGTTTATTGATGTTCAATAAATTACATTAAAGCTTGAAAATACAATGTTTTCAAGCTTTTTTATATCTGCAATATTCATTGTGATTCAGTGACAATCAAGTATTTTAGTTATATAATTGGTTATATGAAAATGTATAACTAAATAGCGTATAACTAAAAGGATATAACAATCGCACGTATAACTACCCCCCTCTTGGATACTAAAATCAAAACATCCAAGCCACAAGAGAAAGAATATACCTTACAGGTATGGCAGAGGGTTATATCTGCTCATTAAACCTATTGGTACAAAGATCTGGCGCTTTAACTATTATCGACCCGTTTCTAAAAAACGAGCATTAATTAGTTTTGGTTCTTACCCCGAAATAAGTTTAGCTGATGCTCGTATAAAACGCGATAACGCAAGAGCGTTATTAGCTAAAGGTATCGATCCTCAAGACTATAAACAATCTGAACAACGTCGCTTACAAGAAGAACAAGAGAATACTTTTGAGAAGGTAGCTCGTGAATGGTTTACGCTTAAATCTAAATCAAAATTAAAAGAAGCGACACTTAAAGATATTTGGCGCTCGCTAGAATTACATATATTTCCCTCCGTAGGTAACAAGATGATTACAGAAGTGAAAGCTCGGGATTTTATTTCTGCACTAGAACCAGTGAAAGCTCAGGGTAAGTTAGAATCAGTTAAACGTCTTTGTCAGCGTATTAATGAAGTGATGTATTATGCGATGAATATTGGTTTAATTGAGGAAAATCCTGCTGCTAAGATAAGTAACGACTTTGCTAATCCAACAGTTAAAAATATGCCAGCACTAAAACCTGAAGAATTGCCTGAACTCTTAAAGGCATTGGAAACGGCGAATATCGAACGTCAAACCCGTTGTTTATTGTTCTGGCAACTATTAACTATTACTAGACCAACAGAAGCGGCAGAGGTTAAATGGTCTGAAATTGATTTTGATAATAAACTTTGGACTATTCCTGCTGATCGAATGAAAATGAATCGTGTCCATATGATTCCATTATGCCAACAAGCAATTGAGATACTAGATACAATAAAACCAACTAGTGGGCATCGTGAACATGTTTTTCCAAGTATGAAATCTCCTTATAATAAACCAATGAATAGTCAGACGGTTAATGCTGTGATTAAGCGGGTAGGTTTTTCTGGGCGTTTGGTTGCCCACGGATTTAGAACTATTGCATCAACAGCACTAAATGAAGAAGGATTTGATTCTGATGCTATTGAAGCCGCTCTAGCTCATATTGATAGTAATGAAGTACGACGCGCCTATAATAGAGCTATTTATCTAGAACAACGAGTTAAGATGATGCAGTGGTGGGCGGATTTTATTGTGAAGGCTCAATTGGACAATAAATCGCCAAGCATGGTTGCCAATTTATAATACGTTACATCTGTTAATGAAATAAAGTCCTAACTTTATTACCTAAAATAGGAAAAGCCAATGGATTATAATCAATTTTTTAATTCTATCAATATTTTCATAGAGACCCCAATAGTTAAATATATAGAGATTGGGATTATTATATCACTGGTTATTTATTTGGCTTTAAAATGGAAAATAATTATTTTCTTAAAGGATCGGTTATGGGGTATTTTATTGGGTAAAAAAAATTCTGAATTTTTTAATAAGGAATGGAAAGAATTTCATAATAGTAATATAGATATTGCCCACTTTAATGCTTTATATCATATTTCTGCCAATACTGAACGACAGATTAATAAATATCTAAAATGGCTGAAAAGAAATAGAATATCAGCTATTCAAATGATGAAAATTAAAAGTCGTTTTGATATAGAAAAACTATCATTTAAAAAGATTAGGTTTGTGGAATTATTATCTTTTATTTTTGGTGATTTTATTTTATTTATTATAGTTCTTGTTTGTTTAAATTTTGTTGTTACTTCTGCTGCATTGATAAAAGTAGGAGAAAATAGCCCTTGGTTTTGGATATCAGACAGTTACGCAAAGAGTTCTCAATTTTCTTTACTTCCTTTTACTAATACTGACTGGATATTAACTCCTTCTATGTGTAATACAAAAGAATTTAATGCAGAAAAATGGTCAACGGAAATGAATTTACCCCTAACTTTGGCAAGAGATATTTGTAAGCATTTTTCTAATAAAGAATCAAAAGACAAAATAACGAATATAGTTAAGGAACAAAGGGTGTTTTTCGGTTTTAACGGTGTATTAATTTTTGTGTATTTTTCATATATTTTCAATTTTTTATTTCAGGTTTTTTATGCTAGAGGTTTAAGGTTAAAGATAAAGAGACATAGAACAAAAAAATGGAGTAAGTAATTAAATTCATCTGAATGCTATGCTATCGAGGTGATTTTTTAAATCACCTTACTATTTTAGTATTAAAAACTATAACGCATACCAACCATTAAATCAGTTGTGCTGAGTTTTAATTCTGATTTTGAACTATTATCAAATGTTGAAACGCTAATTTTGCCACCATAAGTATAACGGGCAATCACATCTGCCGACCAATTGTCAGTAATTTTATAGCTAGCACCTAAACCTGCTGCATAAGCAAACGAGTTTTGCTTTTAGAATCTTTGTCTGCATCTTCATTATCACTGCCTACAACAAGCCCTGTACGTTCATATTTAAGAAACACAGCTCCTAATCCTAACGATACATAAGGCGTAAAATTAATGCCAGTATCAAAATCGTAATAGGTATTAACCATTAAGGTATTCATTCGTGTTTTGATATGTAAATAATCATCATCATTTAGATAAGTGCCAGGATTGTTTTCATCTTCATAAGTGGCCGATTTTGGATTAGTATTCTTATCAAGATTGCCTCTAGCTGTATAGGTGAGCTCTGTTCGTATCGGCACATCAAATTGTGACTTAAAATTATAACCAATGCTAAGCCCACCAGCGAATACAGACTTAGTTTGTGAATCAAAATTAAATCGATTTGGATCAACATCACCATCAAAAAACTTATGATTAATGCTCCCAGCAAAATCAAATAATTAAAAATTAAAGCGCTGTTTCTATATATAAATCGACTACACACGAACTATATTAACCCCCAGAAATGCACATAAATTATACATCCGTTATTTTCATTCGAACTAAATGCAAAGTTTCATGCCAATAATTTACTATTTAATAACTTCCTTTTAAATCCTTTAAAACATATCAAACCAAAAGATAACATTAACCTGTATTTGGAAATATATATCCCAAAGTGCTAAATAAATTGCGCCTATAGTAATATTACTTACCATCTAATCTAAGTTTTAAGGCTGTTGCAAATTTTGCAGAAATTCCCATTTAGGTTTAATATCAGTTTGATATTAATAATAAAAACATATCAATCTATTATTACTTAAATCTAAGTTATCTATAATATAAAAAAGGATATTTATGAGACGCAAAGATAGAGAAATAACTAATCTTGATGAAGTGATCGATATTTTAGAGCATACTGATGTTATTCGTTTAGCCATGAATAATGGTGATTATCCCTATATTGTTCCTGTCAATTTTTGTTATGAACTAACAACAGATAATCAGTTTATTTTTTATATTCATGGGGCTAAAGTGGGAACTAAAGTTGAACTACTCAGACAAAATCCTTTAGTTAGCTTTGAGCTAGATACAGGGCATCAATTAATCACTAATGAAAAAGCCTGCAAATATTCCTTCGATTATGCCAGTGTTATTGGCAATGGGCATGCAACCTTTATTGAAGAACCCACCGCAAAAATAGCGGCGTTACAAATAATAATGAATAAATTTGCACCAAACAAAACTTTTACTATTACCGAAGGTGATGTTAAACCGGTTGTCGTCATAAAAATTACTGTACACGCTTATACAGCAAAAAAACATTAAATTATGATGACTATATTATTATGGTAGAAATAATAAAGAAAACTTAAAATAATGATATTGATACACGAGTTTTTAAACATTTAGTTATTAACTATCAGTAATAAGAAAATAACACAAAATAGGTTAAAAGCTCGTGGTTTATTTAGGGTATATGTTGAATATACAATAGTAGATAGCTAGTTATAAATACTCAATTCTATAGGTCACTTTTCATTTAGATATATAAACAATTTTAATAAAATAGAAATCCAGTATTTACAAGTTTTTTAATACTTTTGTTAAGATTTCGCTGGCTGAATACAGATCTAGCCACTCTCACGAATTAAATAATTCTCGGATAAAGCTTAACTCTGGATTTACCTCTATCACTTTATCAACCATTTTGTTATACCACATTGGTTTTTGCCATGTTGCAAAGTTCGGCAAATGGTCAATTGCCATTGGTGTCTTTAACAAAGGGTGATCGATTTCTGGGGTAGATAAACCATGACGAATTCGAAAATTTTTGACTGCCTGATATTCAAATGGCCAAAGAAATAACATGATATCATCAATTTCATAACCAGTTGCTGGCTGCTTTTCGTCATTATCAAGAAACAGTGATATCCATTCTAAATGATTATCACAAAGCTTGATTAACCAATCAGTCAACTCATTTTCATCGGTGCTGTACAGCACTTCCTGACAAAAACGATGATAAAATAGGTCAATTGGGATATTTGCCCCATCCCAATCAATGCTTTGTTTACGCTCACTTGCCATCATTTCAATCGCTAATACCCCTAAGCGCTGTGGTCTCGGTGGTACAACATTACCTCTACCATCCCCACCCCAAGATAAACTTCGGCTCATATTACCATTAAGAATACTTTCAACAATCTTAGGGTAGCAAGGCTCAATTAACTCAAATCGATTACAAGCAAACATCATTAGTAAGATTTGTCCCTGACTTGATAGATTTTTGAGAAAACGATTTTGAATTGCATAGATATTATAGTAATCAAGTAACAAACTTAATGCAGATGTAACAATATAACCATATAAATAAGGGATCTTTTCTTTTTTGTTATTAAAATAAAATATAGTGTAATAATACATCGTTTGAAGAAATTCAATTGATATATCAGCTAAAATATCATCTTTATTTCTTAAATAAATATCCTCTAATTTAGTTTCAATACTATCTATTGTATTTTTTTCAGCAATACTAAGATCTTTTTTCAGTATAATGTATTTATTATAATACTTATTAATCTCATTAATAGAGGCCATATTCGCTGTTCTCCATGATTTACTAAATAAAATCCAATTTTTCCATTATGTTTGGCATTTCATGTATGTCAAAACTAGTGCCGTTTTAAATATAACTATGTAGCTAATAATCTTATAAGCAATAAATTATTTTTGAATTTATAACTATCAATAATGATTATATGATTTCTTATAACTATTAAAGTTAACATTGAATTGATAGCACTAGCTAATTAAATTATATATTAGGTGTATATTAATCATTATTACAAAGAGTTATTAAACATTATGTCATTAAATCTCAGGAAGACAATATTTAATCTACTTAAACAGCAACCGCAAAAACAGTTTACCGCTAGACAATTGGCTCAGTTGATATTTATGCCTGTGCTGAAAAAAACAGGCTAGTGAGCGTTTAATGACTGATGATGATGTTATTGCCCAAATTGCAGCTGAAATTAGTGCCCAGCGACCACTTTTACAAAAAAAAACATCCAGAAATAAAAACCACAGAGGGTCGTTCTAAAAAGTATTACTTTTCGCAAAAATCGGATGAAGTAGAAGTACTAGACGCTGAGTATTTATCTACAAAGAAATAGCCCACTCAAGCCCAAACAGAAAATAATGGTCATGGTGAACACTCTCTCTATCCATTATTAAGTAAATATCTTTATGATGAACTTAATGTGTACTCTAAACGTATTGATGAAAAAACCTCATCAAATAGAATGGGTAAAAATGGCAATATATGGCTACATCCTGATATTGTTGGCTTAGAAGATCTCAGCTCCGATTGGGATAGCTTAGTCAAAGATTGCGTTAAACTTTATGCCGATCAGCAAAGTAAACTATGGTCATTTGAAGTTAAAATATTACTTAATATGTCAAATGTTAGAGAATCATTTTTTCAAGCTGTATCTAATTCTTCATGGGCTAATTTTGGTTATTTGGTGGCTTCACAAATTACGGGTAGTGATACATTAAAAGAACTCAGAGTACTGTGCGCAGTACACGGTATTGGCGTTATTAAATTAGATGTAGATAATCCATCAGAAAGTTAAATTCTAATTCCTGCTCAAGAAAAAACTATTATTGATTGGGACTATTGCAGTCGTCTTGCTAGAGAAAATAAAGATTTTAATAACTATATTAAGTTAGTTAAGCAGTTTTATCAAGCTGGTGAAATAAAAGTTTTTGATTGGGATTATACTAATACTTAAATAAAAAAATCACTAAAAAATAGACACTAAAAAGTCATCCTCATTGTGATAAGCTATCGTTAATTGATACTTTTTTAATCAATATAACAATCAAAATTGGCTTTATAATAAATCTTAATAAAGCCAATCAAAATTCATTTATTAATCAACAATAACTCTTCCATTTAAAGGTTGAACTGGGCGGTTGTTGTTGTGATGCATGATTGAGTGGAATTTTTCAATTTGTTGTTCTGAGACTGTTACAGGTTGTTCTAACACAATCCATCTTACACCTTCAGTACACGGTGGTGTTGTTAATGATCCACTAAAGCGATAATAATCGAGTGTTTTAGGAAATAATGTACTGATATCAACAGTTTTGTGTAAAGTTACTTTGTTATCCACTTCCGTAGGCATTTGCTGCCAAGCCTTCGCAATTTCAGAATTCGCTTCGCCACTATTAAACATTAAGGCGACAACGGTAAGCTCACCAGTTTTATTTTTGTAAACAAAGTGGGCTTCCATTGGATAACTTTTACCTTTAATGGTATTTTCACTTGGACTATGAAAATGGAATTGTTGTAACGTAAAGGTTTGCTCATCTAATATTAACTGATTATCACCAGTAACGTTAACCTGAATAGTATGTCCGTTATTAATAATTTCTTGTTTACTTGGTTTGAATGAGAACTTTAAGTTTTCATGCTCTGTCTTTAATGCATGATCGATATTGATCGGTGACTGATTTTTACCATTCTCACAGGTAGAATACTCTGCTGATAATTTACCCCAGTTTTCTGGTTTTTCTTGACCTTCATATCCCCAATGAGATGAATGTCCTATAGCGGCACAAGATAAGCTAGTTGCCATTAATACTGCAATTACTACGTTATGTTTCATGTTGATTTCACACTTTGGTATTAATTGGAGGGAGGCTGAATTATACTCTGCAAGAATAAGGCTTTCCAGCTAAAACACGCCTTATAAAAAATAATTATATATCGCTGTTCAAACATGGCTAAACGGCGAATTAATAATGTTTATGCAGATAAAAGTGATCTTGAAGTATCTATTGAAAAGTAGATATAAAAAAACCTGCTATATAAGCAGGTTCTTAAAAACTGAAATTGGCTCCTCCAACAGGACTTGAACCTGTGACATACGGATTAACAGTCCGCCGTTCTACCGACTGAACTATGGAGGAACACTTAACGGACAAGATATTAACCATCTATGACGATTCTGTCAATCTCTAAAACACTAATTAGGTTTAACTGCTCAGCTTGTAAGCAAATCGAGGGAAAACTATGCTAAAATAGCGAGAAAATAGCATAACCAGTAGAGTAAAATTGATGAAAAAAAATATTTGTGTGTTTTGTGGCGCGAGTGAAGGTAATCGTCCAGAATATCGTATGGCAGCAGAGCAATTAGGTATGACCATTGCTAAACAAAATAGACGATTAATCTATGGTGGAGGCAATAAAGGACTAATGGGTGTTATTGCTAATGCGGTTCTCGCTCATGGCGGTGAAGTTATTGGCATTATCCCTGAGCGGTTAGTTAAAGCTGAAACTGCACACCATGGTATTACACGTTTGGAATTTGTTGAAAATATGCATCAACGCAAAGCAAGATTAACTGAGCTAGCTGATGGTTTTATTGCTATGCCTGGAGGCACAGGTACATTAGAAGAGCTGTTTGAGGTATGGACAGGTATGCAAATTGGTTATCATGAAAAACCAGTTGCCTTATTAAATAGTCAATTTTGGCAACCTATGCTCAATTTTTTAGAACACGCAGTACAAGAAGGCTTTATCCGAGACAGTTTTTATCGAACATTGATCGTAGCAGATGTTGCTGATGAAATGTTAGAGAGAATGGATAATTTTATCCCAAAAGATTTACAGCGTTGGGTAAAAAAATAGATTAAGACAAAAATAAAAAAGACGCCATCAAATGATGGCGTTTTTAGTTGCATAATGTATTATGCGCTAACTAATTCAGAAGTTTGTGCTTCAGGTTTTTTAATCAATGCGTAAGCGACACCCGCAATCACCGAACCAACAGCAATGGATAGTAAATAACCACCAACTGGTTCAACCACACCAGGGATTGCTAGTACAAATAAACCACCATGTGGAGTCTGTAATATAGAACCAAATGCCATTGCCATACCACCAGTGATTGCCCCACCAATAATACAACAAGGGATAACTCGTAATGGATCACGTGCAGCGAAAGGGATTGCCCCTTCAGAGATAAAGCATAAACCTAATGCTAATGAAGCTTTACCGCTCTCTTGTTCTGCTTTAGCAAATTTTTTGCGCGCAATTAAGGTTGCTAACCCCATTGCTAACGGTGGAACCATGCCACCAGCCATAACAGCAGCCATTGGTGCATAAATATGTTCAGAAATTAAAGTAGTACCAAATGCATAAGCAACTTTATTAATTGGTCCCCCCATATCCGTACACATCATACCACCTAATAAAGTACCTAAAATAATCGCATTCCCAGTACCCATAGATTTCAACCATCCAGTTAATGCAGTCATTAACCATGCGATAGGTGTACCAACAATAAACTGCATAACTAAGCCTGTAGCTAATGTAGCAAGTAATGGTACAATAAGAATTGGTTTTAATGCTTCAAGTGTTTTTGGTAATGGTAAATACTTAATGATTAACATTGCTAAGTAACCGGCAAAATAACCAATGATTATACCACCTAAAAAGCCCGCACCGGTTGAAACAGCTAGTAAACCACCAACAAGGCCAGGAGCAAGCCCAGGTCTATCGGCAATTGAGTAAGCGATATAACCAGCAAGTAATGGCACCATTAGAGAGAATGCTAAACCACCAATTTGCGCTAAATGAGGTTCACCGACCAACGTTTTAACCAACACTCCCTGATCGTTTAAAACATCTTTAAACTCACCAAAAGCAAATGATAGGGCGATGATCAAACCACCAGCAACCACCATTGGTAACATATAAGACACACCAGTTAATAGATGCTGATAGACACCTTTCTTCTCGTTACTTGATTTTGTTGTTGAAGCAGAACTAGTTGGTTGATAAATTGTAGCTTCTTCAAAAGCTCTATCTAATTCTTGTGCAGTTTTTTTAAGAGCTGGACCGGTTTTAGTTCGGTACATCTTTTTACCTGCAAACTTACTTAAATCAACATCTATATCACATGCTACTATCACTAGATCAGCTGAAGCCACCTCTTCTGGAGTTAATTCATTACCAACACCAACCGAACCGCGAGTTTCAACTTTACACCACCAGCCACGTTTTTTCGCTTCTTCTTCAATCGCCTCAGCAGCCATAAATGTATGAGCAACACCAGTTGGACAAGCTGTTACCGCAACAATACGTTTTTGTCCGTTGTTTGAAGTCGCAACAGCTGCAGAATTAGCAGATTGTTGATAAACAGTTGTTTTACTTTGTGCTTCATTCAAGATTTTTTTAGGATCAGCAAAAATTTCATTGAGATCATTTACCACATAAACTTTTTTACCAATCACTGATTTATCGCTGATATTACCATCACCAACCGAAATAATCGTATCAGCTGATGCCGCATTATCAACAACTTTGAAATTTAATGAATTAGCGGCTAACACTAATTCCGCTTTAGCTAAACGGCCATTAACTGGGCCTGAATTGCTACCTTCTACAATATATATATTCATGAATACTCCTATCCCGCAATTATTTCAATTTTTTCCGACATGTTGGTAACCGCTTGACGGTCTGACACCCCAACTCCGGCTTGTTCAACTGATAAAGCGGCAACACTTGATGCAAATACTAAGGTGTCTTTAATTGATTGGTTAGTTAGTAAACCATACATTAAACCACCGACCATTGAATCACCAGCACCAACCGTGCTAACCACCTTACATTTAGGCGGTTTGGCTAACCATGCTTCATGTTTAGTAACCCATAAAGCACCTTTACTTCCTAGTGAAATTACTACGTTTTCTACGCCACCATCGATAAGCTCCATAGCAGCAGTTTTGATTTCTGATAATGTAGTTAGTTTTCTACCAACCCACATTTCGAGTTCTTTATCATTTGGTTTAATTAACCATGGATTAGCTTTCAACCCAGCAACTAAAGCATCACGGCTACTGTCAAACACAACTTTAGGACAAATTGCTTTTACTTGTTTCATCCACTCAGTGAACTTTTCAAGAGATACACCTGCAGGTAAACTGCCACTAATGGCAACCATATCAATCTCTTTCAACCATTCCAATGAATTAGTCACAAATGTTTGCCAATCTTGCTCGCTAATAGTAAAACCAGAAAAATTAAGATCTGTAACTTCACTGTTTTCTTCGGTTAATTTAACATTAATACGAGTACGACCTTCGACTGTTTGGAATTTATCAGTAACATTTAATGATTCAAACAGTAAATTAAAACCATCACGATTCTCTTTCCCTAAAAAACCACCAACGGTTAATTTAATACCTAAGTCAGATAAAACTTTAGCAACATTGATACCTTTACCAGCTGGCAGTAAAGCATTAGTTTGCACTAAATTAACATCACCTAACTCAACTTTAGGGCAAAAACCTAATAGATCATAAGCGGGATTTAAAGTGATAGTTGCAACACGATAAGTCATGATTAAGCACCCTCACCTAAGCCGCTTTCAATAGCTTTACCGATTGCATCTAATACTTGTTCAGCATCATCACCAACTGCTGTGAATTGTAAACGACTGCCTTTTTTTGCACCTAATGCAACAATCTTCATTAAACTGGTTGCACTAACTGGTTCATTTTTACCATCGAGATTAGCAACAGTCACTTTACTATTGAACTCTTTTACTAATTTAACTAGCACCGATGCAGGGCGAGTATGCAATCCATTTTCATTAGGAATGACAAATTCTCTGCTTAGCTCACCATTAGATTCTCCACTTTCTGATGAAGCACTTGACGTTGTAGATTGAGTTTCTGCTTGTTGTGATGAAACTGACTGCGAACCTGATAATAAAATATTGCTAAAATCATCGCTATTTGCAGTGATTAGTAAGTTTAATTTTTGATTGTAAGCTAAGGTAGCAATGTTATTTACAATAGCTGTAACATTATCATCAACCGCTGCAATGGTAATCAGAAGTTTAACTGGCTTACCGTCTTGGTTTAGCTCACTTACTGTACGACTAATCGCAATTGCATTTTTTAAATTACCTTCACGGCTGTCATTTAACCATACGCCGTCACCCAAATAATTCGGTGTATTATCAAGGACGTTAGTAATAAAGCTAGCATTAACAGCATTTTGTTGTTTTAATCGTGAGGCATTTAAAGCTTGTAAAGTAGCTAAACTGTCAGCTTGAATATTTAATAATAATGAAGATTCATTAATAACAAATTGACTATCTTCTAAACTCTCTTTGCCAGTTAAAATAGCGAGAGCTTCATCGGCTGATTGAATATTCTTAATTCTTTCTTCAACACCATCAGCACCAAGTACGTGAGTTAATTGACGAAGTAATTCTAAGTGTTCATCTGAACTTGCCGCAATACCGATGGCAAGATAGGCTTTTTCACCATCATCACCCCATTCTACACCTTCTGGGAAACAGAAAACTTGCACACCCGTTTTTTTAACTAGATGACGAGTTTTAGGCGTACCATGAGGTATAGCAATACCAATACCTAAATAAGTTGCTGCTTGACCTTCACGTTCAAGCATACCATCAACATATCCTTCTCCGACAAAACCAGCACTAGTTAATGCAGCTGCAATTTTCTTAATTGCTTCAGTTTTATTGGTTGCTTGTTCATTTAAATGAATATCTTCTTTAACTAAATGAAACATAAAATAAATACCTCTGGGTTATAATGTTGGGTCAACTAAAAACAACTCAGCAATCCCACAATCGTTCGTTATTGAATAATATTGAATCGTTTCAGCAATAATGAATATAAACTTGTTAATAATCAAGTAAATTATATCTATTAATTCCTAAAGTGTGATCTAGATCGTTTTTTTAAGAAAATAGCTGTCGTTATGACGGCTTAAATTGATTTTTTAGCAATACTTTTTCGACTCAGGCTACCTCGATAAATTAAGCGTCGAGGAATAACTGTGGTTCCTGGCTGATAGCTTTTATTATGTAAACTATCAAATAATAGTTTAATGGTTATTTCTGATATCGCTTTATGATCTTGTGATAACGCAATTATTTTACAAGGTAAGAAATTAAGTAACTCATTATCACCAAAAGTTGCAATAGTTAGATTTTCTGGCAGATGATCAAACTTTTTCAAAATTGCATCAATTGTGCCTTGTAATAAAGAAAAAGAAGTAGAAAAGATACCATCTGGTAAATCATTATATTCTAACCATTGACTAAAGGTAGCCTCAGCATCACGACGACTATAATTATTTGCACATAAAAAATCAACTTTATTGTTACTATTTGATGCAATTTCCTTAAAGCCTTCCATACGCTGCTGGCTAACGGATAGATTGGGTAAGGCACCAATATAAACTACTGTGCCATTAACTAACTGATCAAATGCTTTGGCTAGCATTTCTGAATCTTCTTTATCAGCACCAACAACATTCCTAAACTCTGATACAGATAATATTCTATCTAATGCGAACAGAGGGATATCACTATTTTGCCAACCATCATAAAAGGCATAATCTGGTTCGGCAACAAATGACGAAGATATCACCAACGCATCAACTCGCCGCTGTTTTAAATGCAGAACACACTCTTTTTCAATTTTCGGATCATCTTCAGAACAAGAGAGTAATAATTGATAACCTTCTTTTTTTACTAATTGCTCTAAATAGCTAGCAATTCGATTATAACTGATATTTTCGAAATCAGGAATAATGATACCAATTGTGCGAGTTTTACCTGCTCTTAAACCTGCAGCTACCGCGTTGGGTTGATAATTGTACTCATTTACCACCGCCATCACTTTTGCAATGGTTTTATCACTAACCCGATATTGTTTGGCTTTACCGTTAACCACATAACTCGCTGTGGTTCTTGATACACCAGCTAACAATGCAATCTGCTCTAATTTCATGACTTAATCTCAAAAAAAAACTACTTGTTATTTAACCTGAACATAAATTAAATGTAAACAAAAGTTATATTATTTATAAATAAATTAAATAATTAAACGTTAGAAATAAAAAAGGATTTAGTTATTTTCTAAATCCTTGTTGTTAAAAAATTTAGATACTAATAATAAATAGCAATATTTTGATTATGAATATTTTCTATTTTGACTGGTGTATCAAAAATTTCCTCTAATATCTTTGAATCCATAATTTGTTTAGGACTGCCTTGATAAACCAGTTGGCCATCTTTCATCGCTAAAATATAATCGGAATAGACTGAAGCAAAGTTAATATCATGAATAACAATCACAATGGTTTTCCCCAGTTCATTGGCAGCTCGTCTTAGCTGTTTCATCATAGCAACCGCATGTTTCATATCAAGATTGTTTAATGGTTCATCTAGCAATACATATTCAGTATCCTGACAAAGTACCATTGCCACATAAGCTCGCTGCCGTTGCCCACCTGACAGTTCATCTAAAAATCTATCTTTATATTCAGTTAGATTTAAAAATTCTAGCGCACGATTAATATAGACTAAATCATCTTTATTTAATCGCCCTTTAGAATAAGGATAACGGCCAAATCCAACCAACTCAAAAACGGTCAATCGACTGGTAAAACGGTTCTCTTGTCTTAACACAGATAAATAGGTTGCAAGTTTATCACTAGGCGTATTAACCACATCCATATTATGAACTTTTACTTGTCCCTCATCGGCAAGTAATAGACGGCTAATAATTGATAATAAGGTTGATTTGCCTGCACCATTTGGACCAATGATCGCCGTAATACCACCTTGAGGTATGATTGCTTTCACATTTTTTAATACAGGTATGGTTTGATACTTTTTACTAATATTATCAATTTCTATCACATCGGAACCTTTTTCAATAATAAGAAGATAAACAATGAACCACCAATAAACTCAATTACTATCGATAATGCGCCCACCATATTTAGGACCCGCTCTAAAAACATCTGTCCACCAACAAGAAAAATCACGCCTAATAAAAACGCAGTTGGTAATAAAAAACGATGCTGGCTAGAGCCACTAATACTATAAGCTAAATTAGCAATAAGTAGACCTAGGAATGTGAATGGCCCAACTAACGCGGTTGATATTGAGACTAATACCGAAACGAGTAATAGAATGATAGTGACACTTTTCTGATAATCGACCCCAAGATTAATAGCATTATCACGTCCTAATGCTAATACATCAAATCGAAAGCGCATTCGCCATAAAAACAGACCAATAATTGAGGCAATGATTAATGAAAACACGATTAAGACAGGCTCGGCTCGGGTAAATGTGGCAAAAATACGGCTTTGCAAAACAGCGAATTCCGTTGGCGTCATTAATCGTTGTAATAAATTGGAGAAACTACGAAATAGTGTTCCTAAAATAATACCAATTAATAAAACCAAATGAAGATTTTGTTTAAGTTTGGTAAATAATCCTCGATACAAAAATAGAGAAAATAAAATTAATAATAATGATTCGAAAATAAATTTACCCACAATACCAATATAAGGAATACCTTGTGCATCAATAAAAAATATTACCAATGTTTGAATCAATACAAACAAAGATTCAAATCCCATTATTGAAGGTGTTAAAATTCGATTATTAGTAACAGTCTGAAAAAGCAAAGTCGACGTTGCAGCAGAAAAAGCCACTAAAATCATCGTTAAAACAATCCAAGTACGATGAGTCAATATATAACTAATATTGCCTTTTAAATTGAATGTCATGAAAAAAATGACACAAAATAGCGCAATACCCAGTAATATCAGTACAGTATTTCGACTTGAAATAAAGCGTTTTTGATTAACCAGCATGACGTTTTTTACTCAACAATACTAAAAATATAACAGCACCAACTACACCAAGGATTACACTAACTGGAATTTCGAAGGGATAGCGAATAACTCGTCCAATAATATCACAGAGTAAAACCAGACCACTACCTAGCAGACAAATCCACGGAATAGTTTTACGAACATTATCGCCAAACAATAAACTCACAATATTAGGAACAATTAAGCCTAAAAATGGTAGTACCCCTACCACCACAACTACAATTCCACCAATAAGTGCAATGACAATTAGACCAGTTAACATTACTCTATTATAATTAAGTCCGACATTGACGGAAAAATCCCGTCCTAATCCAGCAACAGTAAAACGATCGGCGCTCCAACAGGCAAGTAAGGTAATAGCACCAACTAACCACAATAGTTCATAGCGACCTTGCAAAATGCCAGAAAAATCACCTGATTCCCAACCACCTAGTGATTGTAATAAATCAAAATACATGGCAAAAAAAGTACAAATTGCACTGATTACTGCACCAAGCATAATGCCAATAAGTGGAACCATTAAGGCAGATTTAAAGATGATTTTACGTGAGATAAACATAAACAACATCGTGCCAGCCATTGCAAATAAACTTGCCACCACCATTTTCGTCATTACAGTTGCACCAGGAGCAAATACCATCATGACTAATAGCCCAAGACTTGCAGACTGGGTTGTCCCCACTAATGAAGGTTCAACAAACCGATTTTGCGTAAGTAATTGCATAATTAAACCAGCAACACTCATAGCGCTACCAGCTAATAGTAATGCTACCGTTCTAGGAACACGACTAACAAAAAAGATTTGTCGCATATTACTGTCAGACCAAAGATCGGCCAACGTCACATGCCCAGCACCAATAAACAGACTTAATGCAGCCATTGCTATTAAAAGAGCAATGCCTGCAATAAAATAAACCGTTTTTGTCATAACTTATGATTAGTTGGCTGATGTTTTTTGTAAAACATCACTTATTTGGTCGATTAATTGACTATAAGTTTGAATACCGCCAGAGATATACATTGAAGTTGAATCTAAATAAACAATATGATTTTGTTGCCATGCATCAGTTTTTTGGATTAATTCGTTATTTAGAACTTGTTGTGCTGATTGAGCTTCTTTATTACCAATCGCATTGTCTCTATCTAACACAAATAACCATTGTGGATTAACACTTAACACAAATTCAGAAGTTACAGCATTACCATGACGACCGGCTTCTTGGAAGGTTGTTGCAGGTTTGAAACCTAATACATCAAAGATAAAGCCAAAACGTGATTTAGGGCCATAAGCTGACATTTTACCACCATTAACCATAATCACTAAGGCAGTTCCCGCTGTATCTGTTTTAGGTTTTAGTGTTTCAATTTTTTGTTTAAAATCAGCAATTAATTTTTTAGCTTCTGCTTGTTTACCAAAAATATCGCCTAACTGTTCAGTACGCTCGGTTAAGCTAGCTACAAAATTATTAGGATCAATATCAAGCGAAATAGTTGGTGCAATATCGCTTAATTTTTTATAAACATCATTGGCACGGCCGCCTGCGATAATCACATCAGGTTGTAATGAACTTAACACTTCATAATTTGGTTCAAATAAAGTACCAACATTGGTATAAGCTTTATCAGCATACTTTGATAAGAATTCTGGGAAATGAACATCCGATTGTGGGACACCGGTTACAGGAATTTTTAATGCATCAATAATATCCAGTGTCGCTGTGTTATAAACTACCACTTTTTTCGGGTTTTCAGGAACATCTGTTTTACCTTGAGCATGTTCAACAGCTATAGTTTTATTAGCTACTGGTGCTTCTTGTTTTTTATCGTCACAGCCAGCTAATACAAATAAAGCGGCTAGTAATACTAAAAATTTAACTTTGATAGATGAATACATTGTAACTCCTAGTTATTAGCTTAGTCCAAAAGCGAATGGATGATAAATAGAATAATTATCATTTGCATTCGATTGTAACTAAAAATAAATAAGTGTTCAATGAACTTTAAGCAAACAGTAAAATAATAATAAATAAATTGGTAAAAACATTAGATAATAATATTAACATTATGACTTATTGCCGAAAAAATCGGCATGCTATCATAATCAATTATCATCTGATAATTCTTTGAGTTTTCTTGTTAAAGTATTTCTTCCCCAGCCAAGCAGATTCGCTGCATCTTGCTTATGTCCACGCGTAAAATTAAGTGCACACTTTAATAAAATTTTTTCAACATCACTCACTGTTTGCGTCAAAATTCCGGTTTTACCAGCTAATAACGCTTGTTTAGCCCACAGTTCTAACAGTGTTTTCCAATCGGTTTCTGGTAATATCTGATTGGTTACATTTTTAATAACCTCATAATTAGTTGGGGCATCAGAAGCCGATAATTGTAATAGTTCTGGAGGTAAATCTTGCACATAAACTTCATTATTGGATGACATTACTGTTACCCAACGACAAACATTTTCTAATTGCCTTACATTACCCGGCCAATTGAACAGACATAAAAGATTAAGAGCATCAGGGCTTAGCACTTTACTTTCAACACCTAATTCTTTGGCGGTGGTACGTAAAAAATGTTCAGCTAATTTAGGTATATCTTGTGCTCTATCACGTAATGGTGGCAATAAAATACGAATCACATTTAGCCGATGGAACAAATCTTCTCTAAATTTACCTTCCCTTACTCTAGCTTGTAAATCTTGATGCGTAGCTGCAATTATACGTACATCAACTTTTACAGGTGAATAACCACCTATCCGATAAAATTGACCATCAGCAAGAACTCTTAATAACCGAGTTTGCACATCCAATGGCATATCACCAATTTCATCTAGAAAAAGCGTTCCACCGTTAGCTTGTTCAAATCGACCATGCCTTATTTGAGCGGCACCAGTAAATGCACCTTTTTCATGCCCAAATAGTTCCGATTCAATCAGATCGTTAGGAATAGCAGCCATATTTAATGCAATAAATGGTGACTGTGAGCGTGGGCTATGAGTATGCAAAGCTTTAGCTACTAATTCTTTACCCGTTCCTGATTCACCATTAATTAGTACGCTGATAGATGATTTAGAGAGTCGTCCAATAATACGAAACACCTCCTGCATGGCGGGTGCTTCACCAATAATACCCGTAGAAGCTTTGCTGGTAGAGGAACTATTAGGTTTATTACTTTGACTTTGTAAAATAGCCCGCTCAACCAACTGAATTACTTCATCGACATCAAAAGGTTTAGGAATATAATCATAAGCTCCCTTTTGATAAGCATTCACTGCAGCATCAAGATCTGAATGAGCAGTCATAATAATCACCGGTAAATTAGGTATTTGCTCTTTGATATAATTAAGCAAAGATAACCCATCAATACCCGGCATTTTAATATCGGATAATAATACTGCTGGCTTCTGTGGATGATTAACTAAAGCATCAATCACTTCTTGACCACTTGAAAAACTGATGCAGTTAAAATGAGCGTTAGTAAGCGCTTTTTCTAAAACCCATCTAATTGAACTATCATCATCAACAATCCAAACATTCATTGTCATTAACCTCATTGTTTGATTGGTAAATAGATAGAAAACTCAGTATGACCTGGCCAACTATTAAATTCAATCTTACCATTATGCTGGTCAATAATATTATGGGCAATAGACAAACCAATGCCGGTACCGCCTTCATAACCACTAACCATTGGATAAAATAATGTATCTTGAATATGCACTGGAACTCCAGGGCCATTATCTTCAATATCGATACGCGCACAAAGTCGGTAACGTTGACCACGCAAGGTGACTTGAAATGCAGTTCTAGTTCTAATCTTAATACAACCAGATTTTGAATCAATTGCTTGTAAGGCATTACGCACAATATTTAAAACTACTTGTTCAATCTGTTCCGAATCATGAGTGAATTCAGGCAAACTAGGATCATAATCGCGGATAATTTCAACATTTAGCGGTTTTTCTAAACATAAAAGCGCATAGATCCGTTCGATCGCTTGATGTATATTCTGTTGTTTCTGTTGTAACCGCTGTTGAGGGCCTAATAACCTATCAACTAAATTTCTTAACCTATCTGCCTGTTCAATGATAATTTTTGTATAATCTTGCAACTCATTGTTAGGTAGTTCTCGTGACAATAATTGCGCCGCTCCTCTTAGCCCACCAAGTGGATTTTTAATTTCATGAGCAAGTCCACGCACTAATTCACGGGCAGCATTTTGTTGAGCTTGCTGTAATTGTTCTTGACTCAACTTTTTATGACTATTTAATGGTGCCATTTCGATTAGCACATGGCCGTTAGCCAGCAATTGTGCAGTTAACGATAAAATATGTAATTCATTGTTTATGACTAAATTAACTTCGCTATCGGTAAAACCTTGATTCTGCTCTAATGCATTTTGCATCAATTCAATATCGAGGGAAAAATAACCTAATAGGTCGGGAAAATAACTATCTAATATTTTTTTCGAACTTTGAGCAAGTAACTGTTGTGCAGCGGTATTGGCATAAAGAATATTGAGTTTTTTATCAAGTAATAAAATATTGGTAATCATTGAGTCGAGAACAAGATTTGCATCAGATTCATTATCAAATGTCATCGTTGGCTCTCCGTTCTCATTAGATACCACCGCCCTTCAGCGGTGGTTAAAGCTTTAAGTAATACAATAATGACTTATAGACTGTAGTAGAGTTCAAATTCAACCGGATGTGGTGTCATACGAACACGATCAACATCTTGACGTTTTAAGTCAATATAAGCATCAATGGTGTCATTAGTAAATACATTACCACGAGTTAAGAATTCACGATCCGCATCTAAAGCATTTAGCGCTTCTTCAAGTGAACCTGCAACTTGTGGGATTAATTTAGACTCTTCTGGTGGTAAGTCATATAAGTTTTTATCCATCGCATCACCCGGATGAATCTTATTGATAATACCATCTAAACCTGCCATTAATTGTGCTGCAAATGATAAGTATGGGTTACCGGCTGGATCTGGGAAGCGAACTTCAATACGACGCGCTTTAGGGCTAGTAACCACTGGAATACGAATTGATGCAGAACGGTTACGCGCAGAATAGGCAAGCATAACTGGTGCTTCATAACCTGGTACTAAACGTTTATAAGAGTTAGTCGCTGGGTTCGCAAAAGCATTAATCGCTTTAGCATGTTTGATAATACCACCGATATAGAGTAACGCCATTTCAGAAAGGCCAGCATATTTATCACCAGCAAAAAGGTTTACGCCATCTTTAGCAAGCGATTGGTGACAGTGCATACCAGAGCCGTTATCACCAAACATTGGTTTAGGCATAAATGTCGCAGTTTTACCATAAGCATGAGCAACATTTTGGACAACATATTTATAGATTTGAACTTCGTCAGCTTTTTTAGTTAATGTATTGAAACGACAAGCAATCTCATTTTGGCCTGCAGTTGCAACTTCATGGTGATGAGCTTCAACCACTAAACCAAGTTGTTCCATGATTAAACACATTTCAGAACGAATATCTTGTGACGAGTCAACCGGAGGAAGTGGGAAATAACCACCTTTAACACCAGGACGGTGACCTTTATTACCTTCTTCGTATTTAGTACCTGAGTTCCAAGCAGCTTCGATATCATCAATATGTACAAAACTACCAGACATTGGTGCGCCAAAACGCACATCATCAAATAAGAAGAATTCCGGTTCTGGTCCAAAAATAACCGTATCAGCAATACCTGATGATTTTAAAAACTCTTCAGCGCGTTTAGCAATTGAGCGAGGATCACGGTCATAACCTTGTAATGTCGCTGGCTCTAAAACGTCACAACGAATATTTAATGTTACATCTTCAAAAAATGGATCAATCACTGCGCTTGATGCATCTGGCATTAACACCATATCTGATTCGTTAATCCCTTTCCAACCAGCAATGGAAGAGCCATCAAACATTTTACCATCTTCAAAAAAATCAGCGTCGATTTGACTAACAGGAATGGTAACGTGTTGTTCTTTACCTTTAGTATCAGTAAAACGTAAATCAACAAACTTAACATCGTTTTCTTTTATTAGCGTTAAAACTTTTTGTGTAGACATGTAGCTTCTCCATTAAGGACATATAATATAAGTGTTCAGTTTAAAGGCCGATTTGCCTATTTATTAAATGATATGCAAATATGATGCCAATTTGTTAACCACTATTTTTGCATGGTTGTTATTGGTTAGATAATAGCAAAAAATAACATTAATGCACCAAAATAATGCATAAAGCACCAAAATAACGCACCAAAATGTAACATAAAATTACTTATGCTACATTTTTGCTGAACTTGAACATCATTAATTTGCTAAAAAGTGTTGTCGATTTAAATATCGTATTTTCGAAAACCGGTTATGGTTAAATAAAAAGTCGTTTCATCCCAATCACGTTTGAGTGTTTCACCTGAAGAAAACGACGCCTCATATAATAAGTTATCCTTTGGATTAACGATCATTACTGGTTTTTGTTGATGCCAATAACAGCATAAATATTTCAGATCCCCCATTCCCATAGTTTTAATCAAATATTGGTGGGCTTGCTTAGCATATTTACCGTCAACTTTATAAATTACTGTTATCGGCCATGTTTGACCTTCATCTTGCATTTGACAATCATAATATTGAAAATAATCAGGTGCATTAGCATCAATTTCCTGAAAAAAATCTCGACAGGTTAAATTTGGGTCAAACAGTAATGGCTCACCGGTTATTTGCATATTTTTATCTAGATTTGCGGTTTTATTTGTCGCTGAATTATTTAGATCGGCTAAAACTGACGGGATTACAGTAATCAAAAGTAATGGCAGTAAGATAAATCGTTTAAATAACATTAATTCTCTCCTTAGAATTCTTTAGATCTTATCAACTTAAAATAAGATTTCTCCCTTTAGATCTGTATTTCAGTAGACAATATCGTTATAATCTTATCTTATTTTTAATAAATTAGGTAATCATAAAAGTATGGACTTTGTTACGCTCGAAATTATACCTTTTGTCAAAAATCATCATTTACTTTCATTAGGTTGGATTGTGTTATTTGTTGCAATCATTGTATTAACCGTAAAAATTAAATTGTCAAAAGTGAAAATAATTAATAACGCGCAAGCAATTAATATGATCAATAAACAAAATGCGGTTATTGTTGATATTCGTTCAGCAGATAGCTTCAAAAAAGGGCATATTACTGAATCACACAACATTCTACCCGTTGATATTAAAAATGCTAGTGCGAAAACTATTGAAAAATTTAAAGAAAACATCATTATTGTGATTGATGAAAATGGCTTAACATCAGCAGGTATTGGTGAAGTATTAGTCAAACAAGGTTTTTTACATGTATTTACATTAAAAGATGGTATTGCTGGTTGGAACGGCGAAAACTTACCATTGGTTAGAAAATAATATAATTTTAAAATAAGGTTTTATCATGACAGAACAAAACAATACACAACAACCTGAAACACAATTTGCAATTCAACGTATTTACACTAAAGATGTTTCTTTTGAAACCAATAATGTCCCTGAAATTTTTACTAAGCAGTGGCAACCAGAAATGAATTTAGAGCTAAATTCAGCATCACAAGCATTAAGTGATGAAGTGCATGAAGTTTCTTTACGTGTTACCGTAACGGTAAAACAGCAAGAAGAAGTTGTGTATATTTGTGAAGTTACTCAATCAGGAATTTTCTCGCTTATTGGTTTTGATGATGCACAAATTCAACATTGTGTTGGTGCTTATTGTCCAAATATTTTATTCCCTTATGCGCGTGAAGTTATTTCAAGCCTAGTGAATAAAGGAACATTCCCACAGCTTAATTTAGAACCAGTAAATTTTGAAGCATTGTTCATTAACTATTTACAACAACAAGAACAACAAGCGCAAAATAGTGCAACTGAAACCTTACAATAATTGTAATTGTTTGGTTGATTAATCGAGTCTATTGGATTATATATGAGTAAAGATGCTGCAGTGACTGTAATTGGCGCCGGTTCTTATGGAACCTCGCTAGCTATATTACTAGCACGTAATGGCCATGAAACCTTATTATGGGGACATAACCCAGATAAGATGGCTATTTTGCAGCATGATAGACAAAATAGACAGTTTTTGCCTGATATCCCTTTCCCTGAGCAACTGCAAATTGAAGCTGATTTAGCCACTGCTGTTGCTGCTGCACCTATTTTACTTATTGTTGTACCTAGCCATGCGTTTGGTAGTATTCTTAAACAAATAAAACCATTGTTAAGAAAGGATAGTAAAATTGTTTGGGCAACAAAAGGTCTTGAAGTTGATACTGGACGATTATTACAAGATGTTGCACGCGAAGTTTTAGGTGACAAAATTCCATTAGCGGTTATTTCTGGTCCTACATTTGCTAAAGAAGTGGCATCTGGTTTACCCACTGCAGTTACTGTTGCCTCAACTGATGAACAATTTTTAACAGAACTACAAAATTTATTCCACTGTAGTAAATCGTTTCGAGTCTATAGCAGTAAAGATTTTATCGGTGTTCAACTTGGTGGAGCAGTCAAAAATGTGATCGCCATTGGTGCTGGATTGTCGGATGGGCTTGGTTTTGGTGCTAATGCCAGAACAGCATTAATCACTCGAGGATTGGCTGAAATGATGCGATTAGGCGAAGCACTTGGTGCCGATCCCGCCACTTTTATGGGGATGGCAGGATTAGGCGATTTGGTGCTGACATGTACCGATAATCAATCTCGTAATCGTCGTTTTGGTATTTTACTGGGTCAAAACAAATCAATTCAAGAAGCACAAGAGATCATTGCTCAAGTGGTTGAAGGCTGTAGAAATACCAAAGAAGTCTGGTCATTAGCACAAAAATATCATGTCGATATGCCTATTACTGAACAAATCTATAAAGTACTTTACGAATATAAAGATCCAAAACAGGCAGCCATGTCATTACTGGGTCGCTCACAAAAAGAAGAGCTGAAAAGCTAAGTTTCGATCTTAGAACCGCCCTTAACTCGCATTATTTTATTAATAATAGCTAATCTATTGTTGGTTTTAATAAGTAGTACCATTAACGACAATTTTAAGCGCTAAAAAACGCTTTCATCAAATTTTTTATTTTATAGAACTAGTTTATTGTTAATGCTCATAAGAAGCATTATTAATGCCAATTTTAGACATTAAAAAACCCCTTTCCTCAAATTTTTGGTTAAGGGGTGATTTGGGGTTTAAAAGAATTATTAGATAGTAGTTCCAATACCCTTTTGTTTAGCTTTCTGATAAATATCATAACCGACATAGACATCTAAAACTGCTGTTCCCACTGTTTTAAATAACGTGATTTGCTGATCGTTTTGACGACATTTTTGCGGGTCGATAACTAAATCTCCCAATTCATAAAAATCTTGTTTTGTGACTAAATTTTGATTAATTGGGTCGATAATATCACCAGCTTCAGCAAATACACCATCTTTAGTATCAAGTACACGAATATCTGCTTTTGCCACTATATTACTTGGGATTTCGTGCATTTCAGGTGTGTAAGCACCTACACCATTGATATGAGTTCCGGGTTTAACTAGCTCACCATTGAAAGTCACTTCTTTTGATGTAGTCACTGAAGTAATAATATCAGCATGGCGAATATCTTCATCCAAATCTTGTGAAAAATAGAGGTTAGCCGAAAAATGGCCAAATCGTTGTTTCATCTCTTCAGTAAACTGCTTGCCTTTTTTGGCATCAAGTCCATAAATAGCTACATCGGTTAACTGCCGTACCGTTAACATAGCTTCTAATTGTGCCGCTGCTTGCCCACCAGTACCAATTAATACTGCTCGTTTAGCATCTTTTTTAGCTAATAAATCCGTAGCAGCACCTTGTACCGCACCGGTTCGCAATTGCGTAACAAATGTGCCATCTAATATCGCACAAACTTCGCCCGTTTGAGGATCGATCATAAACACTTGTGCCGGAACTGATGGTTTGCCCAATTTAGGATTATCAGGAAAAACCGAGACAATCTTTAAACCAACAACATCGTTTTCTTTAATATGGGCAGGCATAACTAGGCATTGTCCTTTTTGCATATCAAAATTAATACGTAAAGGCACTTCACTATTACCTTGAGTATAAATTTTTAATGCTTGCTTATCTGCTGCTACAGCATCTTTCATGGTATAAAATTGTTGGATATCTTGAGCTGTTAAAACTAACATTTTCATTCCTTACAGTTATTTAACTTTTATTTTACTTTTTTACTATTTATTGTCTATTAATTAATATTTCAAACTAGAAGAATTCGCATAACAAATTGTTTAATTTAAATTAAATTCAATTGAAATTTAGCTTCTTGTATATTGTAATTATTTTCACTATTATGACAGAGTGCAATTTTGCACGGAAATTGAGAAATCAGATGTTATTTAAAATATTAAAATTTTTTTTAAAGATTTTATTCCATGTCAAGATTCAAGGTAATCTTGATAACCTAAAACAAGACAGACTTCTTATCACCCCTAATCATGTTTCCTTTCTAGATGGCGTTTTAATCGGTGTATTTTTACCAGTAAAACCAGTATTTGCTATCTATGCAGGATATATTAATCACTGGCTAGTTCGTTTAGCCAAACGCTATGTCGATTTTGTGCCAATGGATCCATTAAGTCCTATGGCAATAAAAAAATTGGTCCGTGAAATTGAAAAAGGCCGACCAATTGTTATTTTTCCGGAAGGTCGAATCACCATAACCGGATCATTAATGAAGATTTATGACGGTGCGGCATTTGTTGCGGCACGTTCTCAGGCGACCATTGTACCTGTTTGGATAGAAGGTGCCGAATTTACCTTAACCAGTCGCTTAAAAGGCCTATTTAAACGTCGTCTATTTCCAAAAATTACTATTCATGTATTGGAACCAAAATCAATCCCAATGCCTGACGCAGCAAAAGCAAGTGATCGAAGATATATTGCTGGTGAAAAATTACATCAAATTATGATGAATGCCAGAATGGCAAGTCGCCCTAAATTAACCCTTTTTGAGGCTCTACTTGAAGCTCAAGTGCGTTATGGCGTAAAATCACGAATGGTTCAAGACCCTACCACTCATGAAGCCTCCTATCGAAACTTACTTAAGCAGATCATCGGTGTAAGTTGCATTATTTCTAAAATTACCAAACCGAAAGAACGAGTTGGCCTATTACTACCTAATGCAACAATTACTGTTGCCACTATTTTTGGTTTATCAGTTAAAAATCGTATTCCAGCAATGCTCAACTACACGGCTGGTACTAAAGGATTAACCTGTGCAATTACTGCAGCTGAAATAAAAACCATTATTACTTCACGTAAATTTATTAAAAAAGGGAAGCTTGATCACTTATTAGAAGAAATTAACGATGTAAATTGGTATTTCCTTGAAGATTTGCGTAGCAGTTTGAACTTTTTTGATAAACTATACGTTGCCGTACATCAATACATTCCTCGATTAGTTAAACGACGACAATCAAGTCAAGACGAGGCATTAGTTCTATTTACTTCAGGCTCAGAAGGTAATCCGAAAGGCGTTGTGCATAGCCATGGCAGTTTATTGGCTAATGTCGAACAAATTCGTACTGTTATCGATCCAACGCCTGCAGACCGTTTTATGTCAGCGTTACCTCTTTTCCACGCTTTTGGCATCACTGCAGGCTTATTTTTACCGTTGTTCTCTGGCAGTCGTACGTTTCTATATCCAAACCCATTACATTATCGTATGGTACCGGAAATCATTTATGACCAAAACTGTACCGTGTTATTTGGCACACCTACATTTTTAGCCAACTACGCCCGTTATGCACATCCATACGATTTTATGCGTTTACGCTACGTAGTTGCTGGTGCTGAAAAACTTTCTGATGCGGTGCGTGAACAATGGAAAGATAAATACGGTATTCGAATCTTAGAAGGTTATGGTGTAACCGAATGTGCACCAGTTGTTGCTCTTAATGTACCGATGGCATTTAAAGCTGGTACTGTTGGTCGTTTATTACCGGGCATGGAGTCAAGATTAATACCCGTTCCAGGTATTAGCAATGGCGGAGAGCTACAACTTAAAGGCCCTAACGTAATGAAGGGGTACTTACGGGTTGAAAAACCAGGGGCACTTGAAGAGCCTGTTGCTATTGATGAAAATGGTAATGTGGACAAGGGTTGGTATGATACCGGAGATATCGTTGCAATTGATAAAGATGAATTTTTAACTATCAAAGGACGATTAAAACGTTTTGCAAAAATTGCTGGCGAAATGGTCTCACTTGAAAGTGTTGAAGCTTTAGCTAAAAAGGTCGATGTTGATGCCATGCATGGCGCAACAGTAAAAGCCGATGCAGCCAAAGGAGAGGCTATTGTGCTATTTACAACCTCGACTAAATTAACTAGGGAACAGCTGAATCAAGCAGCGCAGGATTTAGGTATCCCTGCATTAGCGATCCCTCGAGATATTCGTGTTGTTAAAGAGTTACCATTATTGGGTACAGGTAAAATCGATTTTATTACCTTACGCAAAATGGCCGATGAGAATCAATAACAGCAAGGATTCGATATGTCTAAACAACCATTGTTATCAGTTGGCATGGCTGCGACCATGCTAGCGCAGTTTTTTTCAGCCTTTGCTGACAATGCAATTTTTTTTGCTATCCTTGCTTTTATTAAGCAGCTCCATTATCCAGAATGGAGCCAATCAGCATTGCAAATCGGTTTTGTAATTCCTTTTATCCTTCTTTCACCTTTTGTTGGTCAATTTGCTGACAGTATGTCGAAAGGCAAAGCGATGATGATTGCAAATGGGGTTAAATTATTAGGTGCAGCGCTTATCTGCTTAAATATCAATCCATTTTTAGGTTATTTTTTGGTCGGTGTTGGCGCTGCCGGTTACTCGCCAGCAAAATATGGTATTTTAGGAGAACTTACTTCCGGCGATAATTTAGTTAAAGCGAATGGCTTAATAGAAGCGTCAACCATTGCAGCTATTTTACTTGGTTCACTTGCCGGTGGCCATATTGCTGATTTAGATATTACATTAGCATTGCTTACTTGTGTTGTTATGTATGGGCTGGCGATGATAGCAAATATTTTTATCCCCAAATTACCTGCTGCTCGACAAGATATTGAGTGGAATTTTATGAGTATGATAAAAGATTTTGCTAAGACATTTAAAATCATCTTTAACACTAAACAAGCACTTTATACTTTGTTTGGTACCAGCCTATTTTGGGGCGCCGGCATTACTCTGCGTTTCTTATTAATCAGCTGGGTACCCTTTGTTTTAGGTATTACCGACAATTCAACGCCAACAAATCTAAATGCGGTTGTGGCAATAGGTATTGTTGTTGGCGCAGGGCTTGCTAGTGCGACGGTTTCAATATCCAATACCTTTCGCTGTATTCCAGCAGGAATATTAATGGGATTGGCGGTTATCGCATTCACGCTACAAAGTAATATGATTAGTTCTTATATATTATTAGTTGTGATTGGTGCATTAGGCGGTTATTTTTTAGTTCCACTAAATGCGTCAATTCAAAAAATAGGTAAAGAGCTTATCGGTGCAGGTAGTGTTATTTCGATACAGAACTTAAGTGAGTATAGTGCAATGATGATTATGCTTAGTGCTTATACTTTAGCTGTCGCTGGTGGATTATCAGTCATTACAATTGGCGTCGGTTTTGGTATGCTATTTGCCATTCTTATTGCTTTTGTATGGTTAGGATTAAAATCACATGCCAAACATTAATTTATCAGTAATGATTACTGAGAATCGCAACAGTGCGAGCGAAAATATTGACTGTGCATCGACACTTGAAATTCTGCAAATTATCAATAATGAAGATAAACAAGTAGCACTTGCAGTCGAAAAACAACTTACCTACATCGCTAATGCCGTGGATGCAATTAGCGATGCATTCCTAAATCATGGCCGTTTAATCTACCTTGGTGCCGGCACCTCAGGTCGATTGGGAATTTTAGATGCCAGCGAGTGTCCGCCTACTTATGGAACAGCTCCTGAACAAGTGGTTGGATTAATCGCTGGTGGGCATCCTGCCATATTTAAAGCTGTCGAAAATGCAGAAGATTCACCCGAATTGGCAATTAATGATCTAAAACACATTAATTTTAGTGCTAAAGATATTTTAGTTGGTATCGCTGCTAGTGGGCGCACACCTTATGTTATTGGCGGCATGCAATATGCAAAATCACTTGGCGCTACAGTGGTAAGTTTATGTTGCAACCCTAATGCACCAATGATTAATTTGGCTAATATTGCTATTACCCCTATTGTCGGAGCCGAAGTCATTACCGGTTCATCAAGAATGAAAGCCGGCACTGCACAAAAGATGATCCTCAATATGTTAACAACAGCCAGTATGATTAAAATCGGCAAAGTTTATGGTAATTTAATGGTTGATGTTGAAGCCACTAATGCTAAGCTTGTTGAAAGGCAAATATCAATTGTTATGCAAGCCACCGATTGCAACCGAGATACAGCTATAACAACGTTAAATCAATGTAATCAACATTGTAAAACAGCTATTTTAATGATTCTTGCCGGACTAACCGCTCAGCAAGCAAAAACAAAACTAGAACAAAATAATGGCTTCATTCGTAAAGCATTAGTATAAAATAATACCTAATTTATTCTCTTATTGAACAGTAGTCTTAGAAAGCATGACATAATTTTTATATGTTAGTTAAATGAAGATTATTTAATCAGTTGACAATTATTGTTATTAATCTTTGATACAGATCAAGGTAATAGCTTATTTTGTTAACTAAAATAAAATTACTTTGCTTTATTTTATTAACTTTATATTAGCAATAATATAGAAACCTAGGAGGTACGTTATGGTTGGAATTATCCTAGCAACTCATGGTGAGTTTGCTGAAGGTATTTTACAATCAGGGACGATGATATTTGGCGAGCAAGAAAACGTTAAAGCCGTTACCTTGCACCCAAGTGATAGTCCAGATAGTTTAAAAGAACGGATGCTAGCAGCAATAGCTACTTTCGATAACCAAAACGAAGTACTGTTTTTAGTTGATTTATGGGGTGGAACGCCATTTAATCAAGCCAATACACTCTGTGGCCAACACCCAAATTGGGCTATCGTTGCTGGCTTGAACCTTTCCATGCTGATCGAAGCCTATTCATCACGTTTATCCATGGATAGTGCCAAACAAGTGGCTGCAGCAATTATAGAGTCAGCTCAGGAAGGAATTCGAACAACTGTTGAAATTGCGGCTAAACCACAAGTAAACAACCAACAATCAAATACTATCCCAGAAGGTACTGTGTTAGGTGATGGTAAGTTGAAAATAGTATTAGCTCGTGTTGATTCGCGCTTATTACATGGTCAGGTGGCGACGTCTTGGACTAAAGCAACTAATCCTAACCGGATTATCGTGGTTTCTGATTCAGTAGCCAAAGATGAATTACGGAAAAAACTGATTGAAGAGGCTGCTCCTCCTGGTGTTAAAGCCAATGTTGTGCCAATTAAAAAGATTATTCAAGTTGCCCATGATCCGCGTTTTGGCAATACCAAAGCCTTATTACTGTTCGAAAACCCTGAAGATGTACTGCGTGCTTTAGACGGTGGTGTCGATATTGAAACATTAAATGTGGGTTCAATGGCACATTCAGTTGGCAAAGTAATGGTCAATAAAGTGTTATCAATGAGCGCTCAAGATGTTGATGCATTCGAAAAATTGAAAGCGAAAAATGTGAAATTTGACGTTCGCAAAGTGCCTAATGATTCAAACGATAATATGGATGAATTATTAAAAAAAGCGAAACAAGAATTAGCTGAACAAAACTAGTTTAATTAAGGGGTTATTATTATGACTTTATCAATTGTTGCTATCATTCTAGTGATAGTTATTGCTTTTTTAGCCGGGATGGAAGGTATTTTGGATCAATTCCAATTCCACCAACCATTGGTTGCTTGTTCATTAATTGGTCTGGTAACAGGTAATCTAGAAGCAGGCGTCGTACTTGGTGGATCATTACAGATGATTGCATTAGGTTGGGCGAATATTGGTGCAGCAGTAGCACCTGATGCAGCTCTTGCTGCTGTAGCTTCATCGATTATCTTAGTGCTTGGTGGTCAAGGTGTTGCAGGTGTATCAACTGCGATTGCCGTCGCAATTCCACTTGCTGTTGCTGGCCTGTTTTTAACTATGATTGTGCGAACAATTGCAGTACCTTTAGTACACTTAATGGATGCTGCGGCTGAAGAAGGTAATATTCGCAAAATAGAATGGCTACAAATGTTAGGTGTTTGTTTACAAGGTCTACGTATTGCTATTCCAGCTGCTGCATTATTATTTATTCCTGCTGAAGCCGTCAAAGAAGCGTTAAACGCAATGCCTGAATGGTTAACAACTGGTATGGCTATTGGTGGTGGAATGGTGGTTGCCGTTGGTTATGCTATGGTAATCAATATGATGGCAAACCGCGAAGTTTGGCCATTTTTCATTATCGGTTTTGTGGTTGCGGCAATATCACAATTAACTTTAATTGCACTCGGTGCCTTAGGTATCGCTTTAGCACTGATTTATATAAACCTTTCTGAACGTGGCAATTCATCAAACGGTGGAAGTAAAGGCGATCCACTTGATGATATTTTGAATGATTACTAGGAACTTGGAGAAGAACATGACAGATCGAATTCAATTAAGCAAAAAAGACCGTTTAGCGGTAGCTTGGCGTTCAACTTTCCTCCAAGGTTCTTGGAATTATGAACGTATGCAAAATGGTGGTTGGGCCTATTCAATGATTCCGGCTATCAAAAAATTATATACTACAAAAGAAGACCGTTCAGCAGCTTTGAAACGCCATTTAGAATTTTTTAATACTCACCCTTATTTAGCATCACCAGTACTAGGTGTAACTCTAGCTTTAGAAGAAGAACGAGCTAATGGTGCACCGGTTGATGATGTTGCAATTCAAGGGGTAAAAGTGGGCATGATGGGACCTTTAGCCGGTGTAGGTGATCCTGTGTTCTGGTTTACTGTTCGTCCGATGCTCGGCGCACTTGGTGCATCACTCGCCCTAAGCGGTAACATTTTAGGACCAATTTTATTCTTCTTATTTTGGAATATTATTCGTTGGAGCTTTATGTGGTTTACCCAAGAATTCGGGTACCGTACTGGTTCAAAAATTACCGATAATTTAGGTGGTGGTTTGCTACAAAAAATCACCAAAGGTGCATCTATCTTGGGGATGTTTGTACTAGCAGCATTAGTGCAAAGATGGGTTTCAATAAAATTCCAACCAATTGTATCGACAGTTAAATTAGATAATGGTGCATTTATCGATTGGAATTCCCTTCCAGCTGGTGCCGAAGGTATTCACCAAGCATTGATTCAAATGCAAAGTGGATTAGCGCTTAACCAAGAAAAAGTCACCACCTTACAAAATAACTTAGATCAGTTAATACCTGGACTGGTGCCATTATTATTAACTTTCTTATGTATGTGGTTGCTTCGTAAAAAAGTATCACCAATTTTAATTATTCTTGGACTATTTTTAGTCGGTATTATTGGTCACGTTGTTGGTCTTTTATAGAAATAATCGTTTTGACTAAAAAAATTGAGGAGAGCACTTTTTAAAGCAAAAATTGTCGCTTTCCTCAAACATTAATCACCCTTTTTCAAAATAATCGAAAAAGGGTGTAATGAGTAAATCAAATTTGCATCAGGGATACAAACAACTAAATGGTTCAGTCATTAAATAGCAAAATAGATTTAACCGTAAAAGCGACTGCTTTTTCAGGACTTTCAGAATACGGTCATATTATGATTGGCGATAAAGCGTTCGAATTTTATCATCAGCGAGATCCGCGCAAATATATTCAAATACCTTGGGAAGAAGTCGATTATGTCATCGCATCGGTATTTTTTAAAGGAAGATGGATATCTCGGTACTCCATACAAACCAAAAGAGATGGTACATTTACCTTTGCATCTAAAGATCCCAAACAAGTATTAAGAGCTATCCGAGTATATGTTGATGGTCAGAGAATGGTTAAATCATTAGGTTTTTTTGATGTTTTAATTCGCGCATTTAGGCGTAAAAAGTCTTAATTATTGGGCAAACAGCTATTTAAAAGGCTAACTATCGCAATATTATAATTCAGCTAATTAACCAACATAGCTTAAGCTTATTATCTATAATATAAATTGGTTAAAAGATTAATTTATATTCATTCATCACAAAACTTGCCAATAACCGAATCCACCAAGCTTTTTCACACTCAATCAATCATTGCACTTTTTGCTAGAAAGAGTATAATTCTGGGGCTTTGATTTTGTCCATGTTGGGCAAAAGAAAGATTATTTTTTAATTTAAGAGGATGTTATGGTAACTATTCGTTTAGCTCGTGGTGGCTCTAAAAAGCGCCCTTTTTATCAAGTAGTTGTCACTGATAGCCGTAACCCACGTGATGGTCGTTTTATTGAGCGCGTTGGCTTTTTTAATCCAATTGCACAAGGTAAAGCAGAAGAATTACGTTTAGATCTTGATCGCGTAAATCATTGGGTTGGTTTAGGTGCAACTGTTTCTGATCGTGTTAATGCATTGATCAAACAAGCACAAAAAGCTGCTTAATTAAGTAATAGTAACTGTGATGATGAATACTGAGAATCTAATTATTGTTGGTAAACTTGGTTCAAGCTACGGCATTCGTGGATGGCTCAGAATTTTTTCGTTTACAGAATTTCCAGATAGTATCTTTGATTACAAACCTTGGTATATCCAGCGTGCTGGTAAATGGCAAGAAGTAATCGTTGAGAGCTTTAAACCGCATAATCAGGACATGATTGTCAAACTCAAAGGCATTGATGATCGCGACCAAGCTAATGCGTTAACCAATGCTGAAGTATTTGTTGATGCAGAAAAATTGCCTGAATTAAATCAAGGTGATTTTTATTGGAAAGATCTCATTGGCTGTCGAGTAAAAACAGTTAATGGTTATGACTTAGGTCAGGTAACTGATTTAATGGAAACCGGTTCTAATGATGTATTGGTCGTTAAAGCAAATCTAAAAGATGCATTTGGAGCAACAGAACGTTTAATCCCTTTTGTTGAAGAACAATTTATTAAACAAGTTGATTTAACAACAAAAATGATTGTGGTCGATTGGGATCCCGCTTTTTAATTGGTAAGGTAAGAATATGTGGATTGGCGTAATTAGCCTTTTTCCCGAAATGTTCCAAGCTATTACCTGTTATGGCGTAACTGGTCGAGCCGTTAAAAATGGGCTGTTAACAGTAGATTATTGGAACCCGCGCGATTTTGCGCATGATAAGCATAAGACTGTCGACGATAGGCCTTATGGTGGTGGTCCAGGCATGTTAATGATGGTACAACCACTTAGAGATGCGATTCATGCAGCCAAAGCTGTAGCTGGTGAAGATACTAAAGTAATCTATCTTTCCCCACAAGGGCGCAAATTAAACCAACAGGGAGTTTGCGAGTTGTCACAATATCAAAAATTGATTTTGATTTGTGGACGATACGAAGGTATAGATGAACGCGTTATCCAAACCGAAATTGATGAAGAATGGTCAATTGGGGATTACGTGTTAAGTGGCGGTGAATTACCGGCGATGACAATGATTGATGCATTAGCAAGGTTTATCCCTGGCGTGTTAAATCATGAATCATCAGCAGAAGAAGACTCTTTTGCTAACGGTTTACTTGATTGCCCTCACTATACTCGTCCAGAGGTGTTAGATGGAATGGCGGTGCCCGATGTATTAATGTCTGGTCACCATGAAGCGATTCGTCGTTGGCGGTTAAAACAATCACTAGGACGAACTTGGTTGAGAAGAGAAGATCTTCTTGAAAATCTAGCTCTGACTGATGAAGAGCAACGTTTACTCGCTGAATTCCAACAGGAATATCGTGATAAACCGAGCCAATAATATTTCAGTATAACTAGTAAGAGACAAAATTATGAAAAATGCAATTATTCAGCAATTAGAACAAGAACAAATGAAAAAAGACATCCCGTCTTTTCGCCCGGGTGATACGGTAGAAGTTAAAGTATGGGTTGTTGAAGGTAACAAAAAACGTCTTCAAGCATATGAAGGTGTAGTTATAGCTATTCGTAATCGTGGTTTACATTCTGCATTTACAGTACGTAAAATTTCGAATGGCGAAGGTGTTGAACGAGTATTCCAAACTCACTCACCAATTGTTGATTCAATTACTGTGAAACGTCGTGGTCAAGTACGTCAAGCTAAACTTTACTACTTACGCGAACTTCGTGGTAAAGCTGCTCGTATCAAAGAGCGCCTTAACTAATTCCAATTGGTTCATATTTAATAAACTAATTAAAATATATCCAATTAAAATGGTCACCTTTATGGTGACCGTTTTTATGTGTATAGTAAATGTTCATTCCCGCCAACAATCGTTGACACATTTCAAGCAACATCTAGTGATAAAAAAAGGTAACACTATGGACAACTATCTTGTTGAGATTCTTGCCACCACAACCAAGTTATTTGCATTGATGACGCCACCAGCTGTGCTAAGTGCATTTTTAAGTGGCACTAAGCAGTATGATGAAGCACAACGCCGTAAAACGGCACTTAAAACATCGTGTGCGGTATTTATTATTGGTATTGTGCTATTCTTTTTTGGTAATGCGATGTTTAGTGTGTTTGGTTTTACACTTGACGCATTTAGAATTGGCTCGGGAGCATTACTGTTTATTACCGCGGTGACATTAATGAATGATTCACCGGAAAAAAATAAAATTCATAGTGACGATGATGATATTAGTGTCGTACCACTAGCAATACCATTATGTATGGGGCCGGCATCCATCGGTACCATTATTGTTATGGGGACGAGTTCAGTTGGTATTATGCAAAATCTTATTGGCGCGCTTTCGTTATTGATTGCCTCAAGTGGTATTTACGCCATGTTACTATGTGCCAAAAGCATTGCTAAAGTGTTAAAAAATACCGGTATTGCCATTTTGTCAAAACTCACCGGATTATTAATATCAGCGATTGCGGCACAAGTTGTTTTTACTGGCGTTGCTGCATTCCTAAAATAAGTCAGGCTAGCCCTCTTTCAGATAGAAATAAAGATAGAGAAAGTTATCACTGATAGTATGTAATCACCTTTAATTGAGAGTTTAGGTGATTACATAAATAAAGAATAAGATTAATTTAATTTATTAGTTAAATGTCGTTTTTTAAAAAAGTAGTATGAAACTAAGATAACAAAAATTAAAAGCACTTCTGATAATAAAATAAAATGCCCTGACTCACCAAACCAGACGCCAACAATAATAATAATGTTAACGGTAATGGAGATCATCGCTAACCAAGGAAATAGTGGGGATTTAAATTTAATCATATCTTTACTGTATTTACCTTGATTCACACCTTTGCGAAATTGGTACTGACACCAAGCAATAATTATCCACGCAAAACAACCAACTTGTCCAGTACTTGCCACTAAATAGAGATATAATTTTTCAGCCGCGATATATTTCGAAAATAGTGAAACTAAGGCAATAATGGCAATAAATAATATTCCTTTGGTTGGCACGCCGCGTTTATTCACTTTTGAAAAAGATTTTGGCGCTAAGTTATCCTGAGCCATCGACCATAGCATTCGTGAACTGGCATAAACCGCCGAATTAGCAGCCGAAATCGCCGCGCAAAAGATAACAAACAGCATCGCATAGGAAGCAAAGTTAATTCCCGCTTTATTAAATACCCAAACAAATGGGCTAATTTCATCATGTGTTGTACCATAAGGATAAATCAGTGCTAATACGGCTATCGCTAACACATAAAACAAGATGATACGAAACGCCACACCAGTAATAATTTTCGGTAATACCGTTTGTGGTGATTGCGCTTCACCGGCAGCACTACCGATTAATTCGACTCCCTGAAATGAATAGGTAACAATCGTCATACAGACAAAGATGGATAAAAAGCCATTAGGGAACCAACCTTGATCGGTTTTAAAGGTAGGTAACTCATGCGTTTGATTATATTGTTGATAAAGTAGATATATACCAACTGCAATAAACGCAATAATAGCTAATACTTTAATCGTTGAAAACCAGTATTCACTTTCACCAAAAGCACGAACAGAGGTTAAATGAACACAAGTGATAACAGTTAGAATAATTAGACTAAGAATGTAGATAGGAATAGAGGAAAAAACTTGATGAGCAATCATAGACGCCGCTGTTAAGTCAGCAGCCATAGATAGTACCCAGCTTAACCAATATAACCAGCCAATAGTATAACTCCAGATAGGATGTGGAATAAACATTAATGCATAATGCTGGAAAGACCCTGCATGAGGGAATGCACAAGAAAGTTCACCTAAGCAAAGCATGGTTGACAGCATAATACTGCCGGCAAGTAGATACGCGATAATGGTCCCTAAAGGCCCAACCGTGCTAAGTGGCGCTGCAATACCAATAAATAATCCGGTACCAATTGAACCACCTAATGAAATCATCAATAAATGACGATTCTTTAAGTTTTTCTTTAAAGTACTGGGATAAGGACTTTCTTGAGGTTCTGATGTTGCCATGTAAACCGCCTAGTAATCAATAATAGCTGCTGGTTGCCCAGCAGCAGTTATATATTAATAAACAAATCGTTTTTCTACGCCGTTGGTTTGGCAAGCCATAAGCAGAGCTGTGTAATCAAGCTCAAAAACAATCATATCGCCAACTCGCAATGTTTCAGAAACATCTTCAATATCAACGATAGTATGATCACTCGTTTGACCTAATACCGTAATGTTATCATTAACCGGTACACAGCTTTCCGCCGGCACATCTTGACGACCAAAAGCAAGTAAAGCTCGTTTACGAGTACCGTGATCAACAAAGGTTTTGCTGTTCAAAAAGGCATCAACACCTAATTCACCAACAGGCACGGTAGGTTTACTATTAAGCTCGATAACTTGTGCATATAATTTATACATGTCACTACAAGCTTTCTCGACAGGTTTGTTTGAGTGATGAAATTCATCAAGATATTTCATATCCACATACTCAATACCAAACTCATGTAAACCACCAATACGAATGTGATTAAGCCCTTCTGGCCAGATCCCTTTATCAAGTAGATGGTAACTTGTACAGTTACCAGCAGATAGATATTTGATTTTGATATTACAAGCTTCTTCTACTTTGCGTGCTATGTGTAAAAAATCTACGCCATTTTTCACTGTCGGTAGCACAGTTCCATAGCAGTTAAAGTTAGTACCAAGCCCATAAAGCTCAACACCGGGTAAAGAAAGGATCAGTTTGACCGTTTCAATAATATCGTCTACATGTTCAAACCAAATCCCTTCGCGTAAATCACCCATATCCACCATTAATAAAACTTGATGGACTTTTTGCTGTTTTACCGCTTCATCAGAAAGTGCTTGAATAACTTGTTTTTCACTATTTAAACTGATATCAGCATACTTAACAACTTCACTGATTTCACTTAAACAAGGGCTGCGTAATAGGCAAGTTTTACAATTTAATGCATCTTTAAGTTTCTTCAAATTGTAGGTTCTTGATTCAGCAATAACATCAATACCACCATCAAGAACTGCTTTGGCAGTTTCAACGCAACCATCAAAAACTTTATTTACAGCCATCACTTCAATGCCGTGTTTAGCTAATAGCTCTTTTTCAACACGAGCATTGTCTTTTAATTTACCTAAATCAATTTCTAATATAGGTTTGTACATAAATTACTCCTCTATATCTTATTGTTGTTGCAAGCGATTACGTTTTTGTGCGCGATGGTATATCCATTCAGCTAACACAATTGCAAGCACTGCACCACCAACAATTTTCGCGATGTACTCAACATATCCACCCATATCGATTTGTGCTGGTGGAATAAAGACTAAGATCACCGCAAATAATGTAGATAAGAATCCTAAACCTGGTAAAACAATTGGTAATACTTTACCTGGGATCTTAAAGCTACGTGGTACATCTGGTTGAGTAATACGTAAGCGATAGTAAGCAATAAACATCACTAAATAAGGGATAAAGTAACAAATGGTTGTTAATGCAGTTAACATCCAATATGCAGCAGCAATACTTGGTGATACGAATGTTGAGAAACAAAGTACCGTTACAATGATTGCTTGGATAACTAAAGCAAATGCTGGTGTTTGATATACAGGATGTAAACGACCAATACGTTCGCCAAGTAAATTATCTTCTTTTGATGCTTCTTGTAACATATAGATAGGACCAACTAACCATGAGTTAATTTGACCTAATGCACCAAAGAATAAACAGATTGCCATTACAGGTAATAACCAAGGCATATGTAACTCTTGAGCGGCAGCTTCCATCGCTTGCATTACACCGGCGACAATATCAGTATCAGCAGCAGGTAATAAGGTATTAATTGCCCAAGTACCAATCATATAGATACCGACAATAACAATTGCAGATACTGCCATTGCTTTAGGGAAGTCACGTTGTGGATCACGAGTACGACCAGCAATCATTGGTGCAACTTCAAGTCCAGCAAAAGCGAACATCATGCTTGATAAAAATACAATAGTATCCCAGCTACTTAAATCTGGAATCCAATCACTAACATGACTATAATCAGTTGCCATTGGGTGACCTGTCATTAACCAGACAATAGCTAATAACACGATAATAGCAGCAGGAATAAATACCCCTAACCAAGCACTAACACTGTTAATGATTTTAGTCCATTTCATCCCTTTGATATTCATTAATGTTAAGACCCAGAATACCACCATGGAGCCAACACCAATAAACACCTGATTTTGCGCTAATTCAGGACTAAACATGTAACCAATTGCAGTAAAACCAAATTGCAACATAAGTGGGAAGAAAAGCACGCATGAAAATAGGAAACAAACGACTACTATCCAGCCAATTCGTTTACCAAACGCTTCTTTTACCCAAACAAATATCCCACCATCTTTTGGCCAACCAGTAGAAAGCTCACCACAAACCATAGCTAATGGGAAAAACAGACAAAATGCAGCAAGTAGCCAAAGGACCATTGCTGACGCTCCATAAGGAGCCACATTAGGAATTTGACGTAAACTTAGAATCGCAATGACATTCATAAACACAATGTCTTTAATACCAAGTAAACTTGAATCTTTAGAATCACTCATAAAATAACCTCACATTATAATATCTGGAGCACTAAGTGCCCCAGATAGCTCATGATTAATACACGTCGTATCCAACCATATCCTCGTAAGTGTCTTCACGGCGAATCAATCGGTCTTTGCCTTCTTTATCGATCATAACAACAGCCGTACGTGGGCGATTGTTATAAACTGTTTGGCTTTCAATGGTATAAGCACCAGCATCAAGGAAAGCAATGATATCGCCAATCTCAGTGTCTTTAGGTAATAAGAATTCTTCACCTTTAACACCAACATGGAAATAGTCACCACCATCACATAATGGACCAGCTAATTTAATGTACTCATCATGTTGTTCAGTAATTTTTGACGCATCATAAACATAGAAGAACCAATCAAAGTGTTGGCTGTCAGATAATACGCTATAACCAGCATCAACAAATTTCCATTCAACATGTTCTTCAATGTTACCGTCTAAATCGTAGTTAGTTTTACGTTTTTCACAAGCAACTTCAGTTAAAAGCACACCTGCTGAACCGGTAACTTTACGACCTGGTTCGATACAAATTTCAACGTCTGTACGCCATTTGTGAACTTCACTAATTACCGCATCAGCGAAATCTTGTGCTGTAATACCGGCATACATGTTGTCTTGTAATGGATTACCATTTTCATCATCGTATTTATAAGGAACTGGAATACCACCACCTACGTTGATTAAATCAAATTTAATGCCTAAAACTTCTTCTAAACGGCGTGATTCATCAACTAATACTTTGGTTGCTTTAGCAAATGGTTCTGCTTCTGGCACTTGATCACCCACGTGCATATGTAAACCACGTAAATGTACATAAGGCATTTCAAGAATACGACGACAAGTTTCTTCAGCTTGTTCTAAATCGATACCTGATTTAGCGTGATAAGCAGTAACTAATTCTGCATGAGTTGCTGATGGAACATTTGGTTCAACACGCACACAAACATTGGCTACTTTCTTTAAGCGACGTGAAATTTCATCGATGATATCTAATTCATATAAGCTATCAACGTTGATGATGTAAAGATCGTTTTGGATGGCAAATTCTAAATCAACCGGTTTTTTAACCACACCGTTGAAAACAATTTGACTACCTGGAAAACCGATTTCTAAACATTTACGCACTTCAAACATTGAGTTCGCTTCTGCATAGATACCTGCATCTTTAATCGCTTTAAGAACACCCATTACTGAACAGGTTTTTGACGCATAGAAAATCTTAGTGTTTGGATGAGCTTTGAACGAATCTTTGATTTCCTGAATATTACGATCGATTTCTTTTTCAGAAAATACATAAAAAGGTGTTGGATATTTCTTGGCTAATTCTTCCAAATTCACACCATCAAAACAAAGTTTGCCGTTTTGCACACTAAAACGACGATCTTTTGTTATTAGATCGGTACGTAATTTGTTATAATTTGACATAATTGTGTCGGACATATGACCTCCAGTTAATTAGTACATAAAAAAGGTAAGTAAAAAAGATTACTCACTTACAATGCAATCAACGTGCCAACTTATAAAAATACAAATAATCAAGATCTTAACAAAATAATTACAAATAAAATACTAGTCATTTAGTAAGAAATATGTTTTTCTGACGAAAATTTGTCACTATCTTTAGTAATACTTGAAAGATATTTAAATCAACGCTAGCTATACTTAACAATAATCCAATTTTTAAAAGGCTTTAGAATCATGATAATTGATCCTGAATTATTACAAGCATTGGAAATATTTAAACATTTTTTTGATTTAATACATCAGCCAATGGCCATTATTGATAAAGAAGGTAAATATATTTACTACAATCAGGAAAGCGCAGAACTTGATGGTTATTCAATGGAGCAAGCCATCGGTAAACCAATGCTTAAAGTTTACCCTAATTTGAAAAAAGAAGATAGTACTATGCTACAAGCTTTACATGGTAAGGAGTATCAAGATACCTATCAAACTTACTTTAATCATGTGGGCAAGTTAGTCGATTATCAACATACAACGGTACCGCTTTATAATCATAATAAAGAGATTATCGGTGCGGTTGAAATAGGTCGAAATATATCCAATGTTAGGCAGTTACAAGATCAGGTTTTTCGCCTGAATAGAAAGTTATACCACAATAAAGAACAACCACTGCCGGAAATCATTTTTGCTTCGAAAAAAATGCAAGAAGTTATCGATCAGACCAATATTTTAGGCAGTAATGATGTACCGGTATTAATTGTTGGTGAAACTGGTACAGGGAAAGAGCTATTTGCCAGATTAATTCATCAAACCAGCCATCGCCGCGATAAGGCGTTTATTTCACTAAACTGTAGTGCTTTACCAACCTCCTTGATTGAAAGTACGTTATTTGGGACAGTCAAAGGGGCCTTTACCGGTGCTGAAAATCGTCAAGGTTATCTTGAACTTGCCAATGGTGGAACCTTATTTCTTGATGAACTTAATGCAATGCCTCTTGAAATGCAAAGCAAACTATTACGCTTTTTGCAAGAAAAAACTTATTGGCCGTTAGGCGGTAATAAAGAGCAACATGCCGATGTGCGAATTGTGGCGGCGATGAATGAATCACCGGCCGAATTGCTAAAATCAGGTAAAATGCGCAGTGACCTATTTTATCGATTAAATGTTGGTTTAATCAAACTTCCAGCCTTACGAGAAAGACAAGAAGATATCCCTGTATTGGCACGATATTTTATCGATAAACATAAAACTGATGTCAATATAGTGATCACCGGTATCAGTGAACATGCGTTGCAGCAATTAATGTCAGCACCGTGGCCAGGTAATGTACGAATGCTGGAAAATGCGATTGTCCGCAGTATGGTATTACAAAATGAACCTGGTGAATTACAAAAGATTATTCTCGATGAAGAACTATTTGATATTCATAGTCCTTATCCTCAAGATCAACTTGAAAATAAGATAGAAAAACCAAGTATTAACGAGTTAACGGGTAATCATAATCTAATCGAACAAGTTGAACATTATGAAAAGCAACTTATCATTGATGCATTAAATCAAGCCAATGGTAAAATTATTACTGCGGCGAAACTGCTCAATGTCTCACGAACAACGTTACAATATAAAGTAAAAAAATATCATATCCAAATGGGTGTTATTGATAGTTGATTATACTTGACTCAAGGCTTGCGCGCAGGCAAATGCGCTGCTCCAAGCCCATTGGAAATTATAACCACCAAGCCAACCGGCTACATCTACAACTTCACCAATAAAATAAAGATTAGGTTGTTTTTGTGCGGCCATGGTTTTTGAAGATAACGCATCGCAACTCACTCCGCCTAAAGTTACTTCTGCGGTGCGATAACCTTCCGTTCCATTTGGTATTACATTCCATGTTGTTAATGTTTGATACAGCGCTTGTTGCTGAGTAGGAGTTAACTGTTTAACAGTTGAATCAACAATCAAATTTAGTTGCATTAACGCTTCAATTAACCGCTTAGGTAATATTTGTGCTAAACAATTTTTGAGACTTTGATTACGATTATTATCTAACAGAGGTTTAAAATCATCCTCAAAGTTAAAGTCAGGCAATAAATTGATCGTAATGGCTTCTCCTGCTTGCCAATAACTGGAGATTTGTAAAATGGCTGGCCCAGATAATCCTCGATGAGTAAATAGTAGGTTTTCTTTAAAACTGATACGTTTATTAGATACTTCAACTGGTAGAGCAATTCCTGCTAACGTCGATAATACAGCTAACAAAGGTTTATGTAAGGTAAACGGCACTAGCCCTGCTTTTACAGGCACAACTGGGATAGAAAATTTTTCAGCAATTTTATAACCAATAGCAGTCATACCGAGTGCAGGCATAGATTGTCCACCCGTTGCCACAATTAATTTATCAGTATAAACACAACCCTGTGAAGTAGATAACTTAAATCCTTGTTGTTCTGCATCAACATCTTCAAGTTGTGTTTTTAACATAAATTTAACTTGTCCTTTTTGGCATTCTTTGACCAACATATCGACAATATCTTGCGCTGAATTATCACAAAATAGCTGACCATGATCTTTTTCATGATAGGCAATAGCATATTGATTAACCAGTTGGATAAAATCCCATTGGCTAAACCGTTTTAAAGCAGATTTACAAAAATGGCGATTTTGAGAAATATAATGATTTGCTTCGACATTAAGATTGGTAAAATTACATTTACCACCGCCAGACATTAAGATTTTACGACCTAATTTTTTACCGTTATCAATTACAGTAACATCATGACCTTGTTGTCCCAACAGACCAGCACAAAAAAGCCCTGCAGCGCCAGCACCTATAATTGTAATTTTAGTTTGCATATTTCATCTATAACCAATAATCGATAATCTATTATAACAGCATAAATCTGGTGATTATAACTCCCTGATTTTGGAAAAAATCAGCAAATATAATCAATTTTTATAGCTAAAAAACCCCTTTCCTCAAACTTTTTTTAATCAGATATTAATTCTTATTATGAAAAAATTTTTAAATTGAAGGGCATTAATCTTAAAAAAAAATTAAAACCAATAAAAACAATTGGTTAATACAAGATATAAGCTTCATTAATATATATAGGCTAAGTGATTAAAATATTGACTTATAAATAATATTTATTTGACCTAAAACCTATTTTTAATTACCTTCACACCTAATATGGGATTAATGCCTATACCTTCACAAAAAATAATAACGATGAATTTGAGGCAATGATATGTTATATAACCAGCATCATGAAAAAGATAACTGCGGATTTGGTTTAATTGCTCACATTGAAGGGCAACCAAGTCACAAAGTGGTGCGTACCGCAATTCACGGACTTGCTCGCATGCAACACCGTGGTGCCATATTATCGGATGGTAAAACCGGTGATGGCTGTGGTCTTTTAATGCAAAAACCAGATCGATTTTTCCGATTAGTCGCCGAGGACGCAGGTTGGCGCTTAGCAGCTAATTATGCCGTTGGCATGCTATTTTTAAGTCAAGATGAAAAAGAAGCGCAAGCTAGCCGTAAAATTGTCGAAGAAGAGCTAGCAGAAGAAACCTTATATGTTTTAGGTTGGCGAGAAGTACCAATTGATAAAATTGTGCTTGGTGAAATCGCACTCTCATCACTACCAAGAATTGAGCAAGTATTTGTCAATGCACCTGCCGGCTGGACCAAAATCGATTTAGAACGTCGCTTGTATATGGTACGCCGTCGTATTGAAAAACGAGTACAAGATGATACGTTTTATGTCTGTAGCTTTTCAAATCAGGTTAATATCTATAAAGGCTTATGTATGCCAAAAGATTTACCTCGATTCTATTTAGATTTGGCTGATATTCGTATGGAAACAGCAATCTGTTTATTCCATCAACGTTTCTCAACCAATACTGTACCGCGTTGGCCACTGGCGCAACCATTTAGACATTTAGCCCATAATGGTGAGATCAATACTATTGAAGGTAATCGGCAATGGGCAAAAGCGCGATCTTACAAATTTAAAACACCATTGATTCCCGATCTACAAGATGCGGCACCATTTGTTAATGTCACCGGTTCTGATTCAAGCTCGCTAGATAATATGCTGGAACTATTTTTAGTCGGTGGTATGGATATTGTCCGTGCGATGCGTTTACTAGTACCACCAGCATGGCAAAACAATCCAGATATGAATGAGGATTTACGAGCTTTCTTTGATTTTAACTCCATGCATATGGAACCATGGGACGGGCCTGCTGGTATCGTTATGTCAGATGGTCGTTATGCTGCGTGTAACTTAGACCGTAATGGTTTACGTCCTGCTCGTTATGTTATTACTACAGATAAACTCATCACTTGTGCTTCAGAAATCGGTATTTGGGACTATCAACCCGATGAAGTCGTCAGCAAAGGGCGAGTTGGTCCGGGCGAATTACTGGTAATTGATACTGAAGAAGGTCGCATTTTACAATCTTCAGAAACCGATAATGATCTACAAAAACGTCATCCATATAAAGAGTGGATGGCTAAAAATGTAAAACGTCTGATCCCATTTGAAGATCTTCCTGATGATGATATCGGTTCTCGTGATTATGACGACACTTTACTCGCTACTTACCAAAAACAATTTGGTTATAGTGCCGAAGAGCTCGACCAATGTATTCGCGTTTTAGGTGAAAACGGTCAAGAAGCAACTGGCTCAATGGGTGATGATACACCATTTGCCGTGCTATCAAGCCGTCCGCGCTTAATTTATGATTACTTCCGACAAAAATTTGCTCAAGTAACTAACCCACCTATCGATCCATTGCGTGAAGCACACGTTATGTCTCTTTCAACCAGCATTGGGCGTGAAATGAATGTGTTTGCCGAAGCTGAAGGTCAAGCGCATCGGGTTGCATTTAAATATCCAGTATTAGTTCATTCGGATTTTAAACAATTAACTACTTTAGAATCACGTTATTACAAATCAGAAACGCTTGATATCACATATGAGATTGACGGTAGTTTACGTGACGCAATTGAACAGTTATGTGGTGATGCCGAAGAGAAAGTTCGTGAGGGAACGGTATTACTCATTTTATCCGATAGAAATATTGCACCTGATCGCCTGCCAATTCCGGCACCTATGGCTGTTGGTGCGGTACAACAACGTTTAGTTGAAAAAAGTTTACGCTGTGATGCTAACATCATTGTTGAAACCGCAAGCTGTCGCGATCCGCATCAGTTTGCTGTTTTATTAGGCTTTGGAGCGACGGCAATCTATCCATACTTAGCCTATGAAACCTTAGCGCAAATGGTGGATAATCGCACAATAAATAAGTCTTATCGAGAAGCAATTCTTAATTATCGCAATGGTATTAATAAAGGCTTATACAAAATCATGTCCAAAATGGGCATTTCAACTGTTGCCTCTTACCGCTGTTCTAAACTATTTGAGGCCGTAGGTCTAAATGAAGAAGTAGTTGAACTTTGCTTCCAAGGGGTAACAAGCCGTATTAGTGGTGCCAATTTTGATGATTTTGCTCAAAATCAGTTCAATCTTTCTAAGAAAGCATGGCTACGGCGTAAACCATTAGAACAAGGTGGATTGTTGAAATTTGTGCATGGTGGTGAATACCATGCTTACAATCCTGATGTAGTACAATCACTACAAAAAGCGGTAAATAATGGTAATTATGAAGATTATAAGCGCTATGTGGATATCGTAAATAATCGACCAGCTGCAACCTTGCGAGATCTGTTAAAACTTAATCCACCTGAAAACGCAGCTATCGCACTTGATGAGGTGGAACCAGAAGAGTCATTATTTAAACGATTTGACTCGGCAGCTATGTCAATTGGTGCGTTAAGTCCAGAAGCACATGAATCATTAGCCGAAGCCATGAACACCTTAGGTGGTTTTTCTAATTCTGGTGAAGGCGGTGAAGATCCTGCCCGTTATAACACCGTCAAAGTATCACGTATCAAACAAGTGGCTTCCGGTCGATTTGGTGTAACACCGGGTTACTTAATGAGTGCTGACGTGATTCAAATCAAAGTTGCTCAAGGTGCAAAACCAGGTGAAGGTGGTCAATTACCAGGTGATAAAGTAACACCTTATATTGCAAAATTACGTTTTTCTGTACCGGGTGTGACATTAATTTCACCACCACCGCATCATGATATTTATTCAATTGAAGACTTAGCGCAATTGATTTTTGACCTGAAACAGATTAATCCAACTGCCATGATTTCGGTTAAGTTAGTTTCTGAACCGGGAGTAGGTACTATCGCAACCGGTGTTGCCAAAGCCTATGCTGATTTAATCACTATTTCAGGTTACGACGGTGGTACTGGGGCCAGTCCATTAACTTCGGTTAAATATGCCGGCTCTCCTTGGGAACTTGGTCTAGTTGAGACCCAACAATCATTAGTTGCTAATGGTTTACGTCATAAAATACGCTTACAAGTTGACGGAGGCCTAAAAACTGGTGCCGATATTGTTAAAGCGGCAATTTTAGGTGCTGAAAGCTTTGGTTTTGGTACTGGACCAATGGTGGCATTGGGTTGTAAATATCTCCGTATTTGTCATCTTAATAACTGTGCAACCGGTGTTGCCACTCAAGATGAGAAGTTACGTAGTGAGCATTATCACGGTCTACCAGAAAAAGCGATGAACTATTTCCGTTTTATTGCTCGTAATACTCGTGAAGTTATGGCAGAACTAGGCGTTAGTCGAATCGTTGATTTGATCGGTCGTACTGATTTACTTCTTGAACTTGATGGCATTACAGCAAAACAACAGAAATTGGATCTATCAAGCTTGCTTGAAACGGCAACCCCAATAGAAGGTAAACCGGTTCACTGTATTGAAGACAATAAACCATTTGATAAAGGTGTGCTAAATAAAGAGATTATAACCCAAGCACAACAAGCAGTGGATAATCGTCAAAGTAAAAGTTTCTACTTTGACATTCAAAATACTGATCGTTCTGTTGGTACAACTTTATCTGGTTATATTGCTAAAAAATATGGCGATCAAGGCTTAGTCACGTCCCCTATTTCATTGAATTTCAACGGTACTGCCGGACAAAGCTTTGGTGTATGGAATGCAGGCGGTGTTGATTTAACGCTTACTGGCGATGCCAACGACTATGTTGGTAAAGGTATGGCTGGCGGTCGCATTGTGATTCGTCCACCGCAAGGCTCGGCATTTTTAAGTCATGAAGCGACCATTGCTGGTAATACCTGTTTGTATGGTGCCACTGGAGGTAAATTATTTGCTGCTGGCCGAGCAGGTGAACGTTTTGCAGTGCGTAACTCAGGTGCTATAAGTGTGGTTGAAGGCATTGGTGATAATGGCTGTGAATATATGACTGGCGGTATTGTCTGTGTTTTAGGTAAAACAGGCGTTAACTTTGGTGCAGGTATGACCGGTGGTTTTGCTTATATTTTAGATACTGATGGTGATTTACATAAGCGAATCAATAAAGAGTTGGTCGAAATGTTAGATGTTGCTGACTATTCAATTCATGAAGAGCACTTACGAGGTTTAATCATGGAACACGCTCAGTTAACTCACTCATCTTGGGCTGAAGAGATATTAGCTAACTGGGAAGGCTTTGCTAAACAATTTATCTTAGTTAAACCAAAATCTAGTGATGTTAAAGCATTGTTAGGTCACCGTAGCCGCTCATCAGCAGAGCTTCGCGTGCAAGCACAGTAAGGGGAGAACACGATATGAGTCAGAATGTTTATCAGTTTATCGATTTACAACGTGTTGATCCGCCTAAAAAATCGCTAAACGTCCGTAAAATTGAATTTGTTGAAATTTATGAGGGATTTTCCGCCTCACAATCACAAGCTCAGGCAGATCGTTGCCTTGCTTGTGGCAACCCTTATTGTGAATGGCGCTGTCCGGTACATAACTATATTCCAAATTGGTTAAAATTAATCAATGAAGGCAAAATTTTAGAAGCAGTTGAATTATCTCATCAAACTAATAGTTTACCTGAGGTATGTGGTCGAGTTTGTCCACAAGATCGTCTGTGTGAAGGATCTTGTACTTTGAATGCTGAATTTGGTGCGGTAACTATTGGTAGTATTGAGCGTTATATTACCGATGAAGCCTTTAAAATGGGTTGGAGACCAAATCTCTCTAACGTGGAAAAAACCGGGTTGAGAGTCGCAATTATTGGCGCTGGCCCGGCCGGCTTGGCTTGTGCTGATGTTTTAGTACGTAATGGTGTCACCCCTGTCGTTTTTGATCGCCATCCTGAAATTGGTGGTTTATTAACATTCGGTATTCCAGCCTTCAAATTAGATAAAGAGGTCTTAGTTCATCGGAGACATGTCTTTAGCGAAATGGGTGTTGAGTTCCGCCTTAATACTGAAGTGGGTAAAACAGTACAATTAGCCGATCTTCTTGCTGAGTTTGCTGCCGTTTTTGTTGGAGCTGGTACTTATCAATCAATGCGTGCCGGCCTTGAAAATGAAGATGCTGATGGTGTCTATGATGCATTACCATTTTTAATTGCTAATACTAAACATATTATGCAGCACCAACAAACTGACGATGCGCATTATGTAGATATGAAAAATAAACGTGTCGTGGTATTAGGCGGTGGTGATACAGCCATGGACTGCGTAAGAACCTCTATCCGTCAAGGTGCTACTGAAGTGACGTGTGCATATCGCCGTGATGAAGCCAATATGCCTGGTTCTAAACGTGAAGTTAAAAATGCCAAAGAAGAAGGCGTGCAGTTCCAATTCAATGTACAACCGCTGAGCATTGAAATTAACAATGTAGGGCATGTTACTGGCGTAAAAATGGTAAGAACCGAGCTTGGCGAACCCGATGCGAAAGGTCGTCGCTCACCAGTGATTATTGAAGGCTCAGAATTTGTACTTCCCGCTGATGCGGTAGTTATGGCATTTGGTTTTAAACCACATGCTATGCCATGGTTAGCTGAACATGGGGTTGATTTTGACGATAGAGGACGGATAATTGCCCCCGAAAGCAAAGGTTATCAAACCTCGAATGCCAAAATCTTTGCTGGCGGGGATGCTGTACGTGGTTCTGATTTAGTCGTCACCGCAATTAGTGAAGGACGCAAAGCTGCTGAAGGTATTTTAGATTACTTAGAAGTTTAAAAACGACGCTTGAATTCCAATTCAACATTTAAACCCGCTAATTTATGGCGGGTTTATTTATGAAATATAAGTAATTTTTTATAAATAAACACGTTGAGTGCCTTTTTCTGGTTGAAAAGTAGCTTTACCAAATTCATCCAAAAAATAAGCAATATGATCGGTTTTATCACCCAATAAACGTCCTTTTACTTTATTCCATGTTAATAACGCAATAGTGGCGTCGGGCTCACAACAAATTAACATTGGTTGTTCAAATTCCTGATTCCAAAAGAACTGACCACCATATAATTTATGTGCAGTTAATAATAAATAACAGCCATATTCTTGTGATATCATATTGAGTTGTTCTTCAGGAAGACCAAAGCTTTTATCTGCCATTTCACCAATAATCATTTCAACAACAGTAATACTCTTTTCCGAGTAATCTAATTGATTAATACTCCAAGTTGGGCTATGTAAAATAGCATTTTGAGACCAAGCCTCTATTTCTTGATATAATTCATTTTTTTGTTCAGTCATTTTTATTTACTTCGCTAGTTGATTTTTCTGTTCGCTTGACAATTTGCCATGCATCTTCCATTTCTTCAAGTGTTGCATCAACTAAATTGCGATTTTTTTGCTTTAGTAATAATTCAACCTGTTTAAAACGCCTAATAAACTTGTTGTTAGCATTTTGTAAGCTTAACTCCGATTTAACTTTTAGATGTCTTGCTAAATTGACGGTAGCAAACAATAGGTCGCCGATTTCTTCCTCAACTTTTGATTGATCATCAATAGTTGATTGTACTAACTCTTGTTCAACTTCATTGATTTCTTCTTTAACTTTAGCAATAACCGGTTGTAGTTCATTCCAATCAAATCCAACTGACGCACAACGTTTTTGGATTTTTTCAGCCTTCATTAATGCTGGGATTGCGGTGGGAATATCATCTAATAGCGAATATTGCTCCCGCTTATCACGTTCTTGTTGTTTAAGCTGTTCCCAATTTGGTTTAATAGTCGTATTATTAGAAAAAACATGCGGATGACGACTGACCAGCTTATCAGCGACTGTCTGACAAATATCATCAAAATTAAACAAACCTTGTTCACTCGCTAAATCCGCATAAAACACAATCTGAAACAGTAAGTCGCCCAATTCACTTTTAAGTTCAACCATATCTTGTCTTTCAATTGCATCTAAGACTTCATAGGTCTCTTCTAAAGTATAAGATTTTAACGAGTCAAAAGTTTGTTTGCTGTCCCATTCACAGCCACCAATAGGGTTACGCAACTTTTTAGTAATATCCTGCAATCGTTTTAATTCTCTTAACATTTTTCTCACAATTGGTTAATGATTAAGAATATGACCAGCATAGCATAATTACGCTGTGACTAATCTTTAATATACAAATTTTATTGTTTAAGAATAAAAATAACTTACAGCAAATAAATCAAGAAAAATAGGCAAAATATGAACTTAATTGTAGAATTAATGGCAGATAAAGCATAATTAAGTATATAATAACAGGCTATCAATTTAACTTTAATATATAGGTAGTATGAATAATTTACGAGAACTTACACTACGCGGTACCATTCTTGGTGCTTTAATTACTATTGTCTTTACAGCCTCCAATGTCTATTTGGGCTTGAAAGTCGGATTAACTTTTTCATCTGCCATTCCTGCCGCCGTCATTTCCATGGCTATTTTACGATTATTTTCGGGATCGACAATTTTAGAAAATAATATGGTGCAAACTCAAGCTTCCGCTGCAGGAACTTTATCTTCTGTTATTTTCGTTATGCCTGGTTTATTAATGATGGGATATTGGAGTAATTTTCCTTTCTGGCTAACCTTTTCAGTTTGCGCTGCTGGCGGCATGTTAGGGGTATTATTTTCTATTCCATTACGTCATGTTATGGTAGTGAAAAGTGATTTACCTTATCCAGAAGGTGTCGCTGCTGCTGAAATATTAAAAGCTGGTTCGAAAACTAACGATAAAGAAGCAAATGATGGATTAAAGGATATCGTATTTGGCGGTATTATTGCCTCTACAGTGAGCTTATTTACTAATGGATTTCGTTTATTATCTGATAGCACTGCTTATTGGTTTACTGGTGGTAAATCAATATTTCAGATCCCAATGGGATTTTCATTAGCATTACTAAGTGCTGGCTATCTAATTGGTATTATTTCAGGAATTGCGGTATTAATCGGAACAATTATAGCTTGGGGATTTGGTATTCCTATCCTAAGTGCTCTTACCGATTATGATACATCCCAACCTCTATCTAAAATTGCAATGGGATTGTGGGCCACAGATATTCGTTTTATCGGTGCAGGTACCATAGCAATTGCCGCAGTCTGGACATTACTGACTTTAATCAAACCAGTTATTGAAGGTTTAAAAACATCGTTAAAAACACTTCGCTCAGATATTTCTGTAAACGATATTGATCGAACAGATAGAGACTTGTCACCAAAAACTATTTTTATGATTATGGCTGGCATGTTAATTATCTTAGTTGCAACATTTTACTCTTTTATTTCTGATAGTGGTTTATCAACTGGTATTGCTTGGTTGCTAGTCATTTGTGCAGTTTTATTTGCGTTTGTTATGGGATTTTTAGTTGCCGCTGCCTGTGGTTATATGGCTGGTTTAGTTGGTTCTTCAGCCAGTCCTATATCAGGTATTGCCATTGTTGCTGCTATAGCTATTTCACTAATATTACTTGGCTTAAGTGAAACACATGGTATGTTATCCTCTGTAGAAGGAACTGACTTTATCACTGCATTAGCCCTATTCACAACTAGTGTTGTGCTATCAATTGCATGTATTTCGAATGATAATTTACAAGATTTGAAAACAGGTTATTTAGTTCATGCTACGCCATGGCGACAACAAGTAGCACTTTTGATTGGTTGTGTTGTTGGTGCAATTGTCATTGCCCCTATTCTTGAAATACTCTATAACGCTTATGGTTTTACTGGTGCGGTTCCTCGTCCAAATATGGACCCTACCCAAGTATTGGCTGCACCTCAAGCAACTTTGATGACAACCATTGCTAAAGGAATTTTTTCTCATAATCTAGATTGGACAATGATCTTGATAGGTTTAGCGGTAGGCGCAACAGTTATCATCATTGACCTAATTTTAGCCAAAAAGAAAACTAAATTCCGTCTACCTGCTTTAGCTGTCGGACTAGGTATTTACTTACCACCAAGTATTACAATGGCTATATTTATCGGTTCATTATTATCATGGATAGTAAAACGTCAGGCATATGTGAAAGCAGAAAAACTAAATTTAGATCCAGAAACTGAATTCAAAAAAGTAGATCGTAAAGCATCCTTAATTGCATCAGGTTTAATCGTCGGTGAAAGTTTAGTTGGTGTTATACTTGCCATTGTGATTGTCATTAGTGTCACTAATGGTGGTGGAGATGCACCTCTGGCAATATTCCCTGACTTAGGCAATATGTCTCAATATTTAGGATTATTTGTTTTCATTACGATCTGTTGTCTTATTATTCGCAGATCTTTGTCAGCACTTAAACGATAATATGATTATGATGCCCTTTATCAGGATACTGATAAAGGGTATTTATGACTATTTAAGGTTACGGCCTAAATTAAGTGTTAAGGCAATATTCATTGAGGTTTGATAAAGATTTGCTTTTGCCGTTGCTGATTCTAGTACTTCAGACAAAGTCGCAACTTTACTTAAAATACTAAACATGGCATTAATACCATAAGGATAAATGGTTTCAGCCTTGTCACCCAAACTACCAACAATAGCAATTACTGGTTTTTGGTATTTTTTGGCAATACTAGCAACCCCTACTGGTACTTTACCATTGATACTTTGGTAATCTAATCGCCCTTCACCGGTAATAACTAAATCTGCATTAGAAATAAGCTTATCTAGATTTAGTGCTTCAGTAATAATTTCAATTCCAGGCCTTAATTTAGCATTCATAAACGCTAATAAAGCAGCCCCCATTCCACCAGCAGCTCCCGTCCCTGGGATAAACTCAATATCCATATTAAAGCTACGTTTTATTACTTGAGCAAAATGTTTCAGATTTTCATCAAGTAAACGAACATCATCTTGTGTCGCGCCTTTTTGCGGACCAAATATAAATGAAGCACCATTCGCACCAGTCAAAGGATTAGTAACATCACAAGCAACTTCGAAATCACAGAATTTAATTCTGTGGTCAATTTCACTAATGTCAATTTTATCAAGCTCGCTTAATGAAGCTCCACCATAACCAATTTGGTTACCGGCTTTATCAAGAAGCTTGACACCTAGAGCCTGTAACATGCCAGCGCCACCGTCATTGGTAGCACTCCCGCCAATGCCAATAATAAATTTTTTACAACCTTTATCTAGTGCATCTTTGATTAATTCTCCAGTACCATATGAAGTCGTAATTTTCGCATCTCGCTTAGTAACAGGAACTCTTTCAAGACCGCTTGCTGCGGCCATTTCAATTACCGCTGTTTGTCCATCTCCTGAAATACCATAAAAAGCCAAACCTTTTTCACCTAATGGGTCAGTAATCGATACTGTGATTTTATTTCCATTTAATGCATCAACCATTGCATCAACAGTACCTTCACCACCATCAGCAACTGGAATCAAAAAGTATTCAGCCTTTGGGTATACGTTTAAAAATCCCTTTTTAATTATATTAGCAACCTCAATAGCACTTAGGCTTTCTTTAAAAGAATCAGGAGCAATGACAATTTTCATATTTATCCTTATGCAATTAGTCAAAGTATTGAGTATGTCGCCATACTCAATCTTAACCTTAATTATTTAATTTCTATTTTTGCTAAAGATTCATAGTAACGTGCTAATGCACTATGATCACAATCACCCAGACCATCAGTTTTTAGGGCTTGCATCATTTCCATTACAGCTGCAGTTAATGGTAATGATGTTCCAACACCATGCGAAGTATCTAAAGCATTTTGTAAATCTTTGATATGTAAATCAATTCTGAAACCAGGTTTAAAATTACGATTTAAAACCATTGGTGCTTTAGCATCTAGTACAGTACTTCCTGCTAATCCACCACGAATTGCTTGATAAACTAACTCTGGATTTACACCAGCTTTAGTTGCTAAGACTAATGCCTCTGACATAGCCGCAATGTTCAAAGCAACAATGACCTGATTAGCTAATTTAGTTACATTACCAGCACCAATTTCACCAGTGTAAACCACTGAACCAGCCATGGCTTTCATTATGTCATAATGTTTATCAAAGATAGCTTTATCACCACCTACCATGACCGATAAAGTACCATCAATTGCTTTAGGTTCTCCACCACTCACTGGCGCATCTAACATTGCCAATCCTTTTTTAACGACTTCATCATGAATTTCACGGCTTGCTAACGGCGCAATTGAACTCATATCAATAATCGTAGTACCAGATTTAGCACCATCAATTATCCCATCTTCACCTAATACAACCTCTTTTACATGTGGTGAATTTGGTAACATGGTAATAATCACATCACAAAGTTTAGCAACTTCTTTAGCATTTACGGCACTTTGTGCCCCTGCAGCCACTACTTCATCCACTGCAGATTGATTTTTATCACAAACGACTAATGAATAACCTGCTTTTAACAGGTTCTTGCTCATCGGTTTACCCATAATACCTAAACCAATAAAACCAATTTTCATTTTACTCTCCTTTTTTTACGACTAAAATAGTATTCGTTACTTTAAAAACTTATCTGCTAGCGCTTGGGTTGAACTTCTTAATAAACCTAGATCATTACCTACAGCAACGAATGTTGCCCCCATATCAATATAATGATGAACATCAGCTTCTATTGGTGCCAAAATACCGCATGCTTTACCTTGTGCTTTAGCAACATCAAAAACATGTTTTATTGCTGCTTGCACTTCAGGGTGCTTAGGATTACCAAAATGGCCTAATGAAGCAGAGAGATCACTCGGTCCAACAAAAATACCATCAATACCATCAACTGCAGTTATTGCTTCAACATTATTAACTGCTTGTTGAGTTTCAATTTGTACCACAACACAAATATTTTGATTAATTTTAGTAAAATAATCAGTAATAGTGCCAAAGCCATTACTACGATGAGAAACAGAAACTCCTCTTACCCCCTCAGGTGGATAGCGGGTATAAGCTACTGCTGATTTGGCTTGTTCTACTGTTTCTACATATGGGATTAAGAAATTATAAAACCCAATATCAAGTAATCGCTTAATTAAAACTTGATCATTCCAAGCAGGACGAACTATTGGTGCACTACTACTATCTTTTAATGCCATCAATTGCGGTACAAACGTGGTAACATCATTAATCGCATGCTCACCATCTAGCAACAACCAATCAAAACCAGCTAAACCAAGTATTTCTGTTGAAATTGGATTTCCTAAAGCAGCCCAACAACCAATAAGTTTTTTACGTTCTAACATATCTTGCTTAAATTGGTTGTGGCAGGTTATTTTTTTCATAATTTACCTTTTAAATTCTCGAGTTATTTTTGATAATAATAGTTCAATTATCTAACCAAACATGGTTTTTTATTATCAAACTGCCAGCCAGGAATTAAATATTGCATGGCCATTGCATCATTTCGGTTACCAAGACCCATTTTCTTAAATAACTCATGAGCTTTCATTACTTGATCCATATCAATTTCAATGCCTAATCCTGGTTTTTCAGGAACCTTAATTTTACCATTAATAATTTGTAATGGTTCTTTCGTTAAACGTTGGTTACCTTCTTGCCAAATCCAATGAGTATCCAGTGCAGTTGGATTGCCTGGTGCTGCTGCACCTACGTGTGTGAACATAGCTAAAGAGATATCAAAATGGTTATTAGAATGTGAGCCCCATGTTAAACCAAATTCATGACACATTTGTGCAACACGAACTGAGCCATTCATGGTCCAAAAATGTGGATCAGCTAATGGAATATCAACAGATTGTAACGATAATGTATGTCCCATTTGACGCCAATCGGTTGCAATCATGTTGGTAGCAGTCGGTAAACCCGTGGCCCGACGAAATTCAGCCATGACTTCTCGCCCTGAATAACCTTGTTCAGCACCACAAGGATCCTCTGCATAAGCCAAAGTATTTTTCAAATATTTACCAATACGAATCGCTTCCTCTAATAACCATCCTCCGTTAGGGTCAAGTGTTACTCGAGCATCTGGGAATTTCTTTTTAATTGCTATTACTGCTTCTGCTTCATCTTCTGCTGATAAAACACCGCCTTTTAATTTGAAATCGCGGAAACCATATTTTTCATATGTAGCTTCAGCCAATTGGGCAATTTTTTCAGGCGTTAGTGCTTCTTCATGTCGTAGGCGATACCAATCACATTTTTCATCATTTTGACTTTGATAAGGTAAATCTGTTTTGTTGCGATCACCGACATAAAATAAGTATCCTAACATTTCCACTTCATCACGTTGTTGACCATCGCCAAGTAATGATGCCACGGTAACGCCTAAATGTTTACCAAGTAGATCTAACATTGCCGCTTCAATCGCAGTAACAACGTGAATTGTTGAGCGTTGATCAAATGTCTGATTGCCTCGACCACCAACATCACGATCAGCAAATTGAAGACGCACTCGATTCATCACATTTTTATATTGGCCAATAGATTGACCAACAACTAATGATTTAGCATCTTCTAATGTTTTAGTAACCGTTCCGACGCACGGTACTTCGCCGACACCAATGTTGCCTGAGTTATCTTTTAGGATAACAATATTTCGAGTAAAATACGGTGAATGTGCACCACTTAAATTAAGTAGCATACTGTCATATCCAGCGACAGGATAAACATTCATTTCCGTTATAATTGGCGTTGATAAACTCATAATATTAACCTCTTAAATTTCTTGTATTTCTCTAATTCTGTTTTAACGAACCATGCAAGGTCGTTTACGATCAAACTGCCAACCAGGTATTAAATACTGCATTGCAATAGCATCATTACGTGCACCATTTGCTAATTTTTTATGTAATTCATGAGCATTCATAATTTGTTGCATATCTAATTCAATGCCTAATCCCGGTTTATCATGCAGTTTAATTTTGCCATTACTTATTTCTAATGGATTTTTAGTCAATCTGGCCTGTCCTTCCTGCCATATCCAATGAGTATCAAGTGCAGTTGGATTGCCTGGTGCCGATGCACCAACATGACTAAACATCGCTAATGAGATATCAAAATGATTGTTAGAATGGCAACCCCAAGTTAATCCCCATTCATGACAAAGCTGAGCAACCCGACTTGCACCAGTTAAAGTCCAAAAATGCGGATCTGCTAAAGGTATATCAACAGCTTGTAACATAATTGAGTGACACATTTCTCGCCAGTTAGTTGCAACCATATTCGTTGCTGTTGGTAGACCAGTGGCACGACGAAACTCTGCCATTACTTCACGTCCCGAATAACCATTTTCTGCACCACAAGGGTCTTCGGCATAAGTCAGGACATGGTTAAGCCCTTTACATAATCGTATAGCATCTTCCAATAACCAACCGCCATTAGGATCTAAAGTAATTCTAGCATCTGAAAAACGTTTTTTTAGCTCAGTGACCGTTTCAATCTCTTTTTCTCCAGCTAATACACCACCTTTCATTTTAAAATCTTTAAAACCATAGCGATCTTTTGCTACTTCAGCTAATTCTATTACCGACTGAACTGTCATCGCTTCGCGGCGTCGAATGTTGTACCATTCATGACCATTTTTGAGTGGCTGGTCATAAGGTAGATCAGTTTTCTTATCATCACCAATATAAAACAAATAGCCTAAAACAGTTACTTCATCTCTTTGTTTGCCACCACCCAATAATTCAGCCACAGGCACATTTAAAAATTGCCCCATTAAATCTAACAGTGCTGATTCCAAAGCTGCTACAGCATTAACTCGTAGTTCAAATGTCCATGCACCTTTACCAAAAGTATCATAATCAGAATCTAAATAGCCTTGATGCATATCATTTACGATACGGTTAAGAATCGAAATAGGTCTACCTTCAACATGTGCACAAGCTTCCTTCAATGCATTTTCAATTGTTGAACCACCAGGAGCCTCACCAACACCAACATGACCAGCATTATCTGTTAATATAACAATATTACGGGTAAAGTATGGACCGTGAGCACCACCAATGTTCATTAACATACTGTCATAACCTGCAACAGGTATAACTTGCATTGAAGTAATAATTGGCACTGATTGAGTATTCATATTACGATTCTCCATTTCATAAATTTGTTTTTTTATTATTTAATCCTTTTTCTTTAATTCCATTCGTTTAATTGGACCAACAAGAACTAAATAACTAAATGCAGCAACAAACGCATGACCGGCAACAAATACTAATGCCCATTCAAAGCGCCCTGTCCATGCCACAATATAACCAATAATAATTGGAGAAATGATACTTGATGCATTACCAAACATATTGAATAAACCACCGGCTAGACCACTCATCTCTTTTGGCGCTGTATCTGCCATTACTGCCCAACCTAACGCACCAACACCTTTGCCGAAGAAAGCCATCGACATAAATAAAATAACTAGTCCAATTGAATCAACGTAATTACACATAATCATAGTCATTGAGAATAGCATGCCTAAAATGATTGGTGTTTTACGGGCTATTGATAAAGAATTGGTTTTGCGCATAATGAAATCAGAAATAACCCCACCACTAATTCCACCAATAAAGCCACAAATAGCAGGAACTGCAGCAGCAAAGCCTACTTCTTTAATATTCATTCCACGCTGTGTTGCTAAATAAATAGGGAACCAAGTAATAAAGAAAAATGTTAAACAGTTAATACAATATTGACCTAAATAAACACCAAGCAACATTCTATTAGTCAATAATTGCAATAAATAACCTAATTTTGGACCTTCTTGTTTACCATTGTCTTTCTTCTGATCCATATCAACTAAAGCACCACCCTCAACGATATAATCAACTTCAGCTTGATTAGCTAAAGGATGATCTTTAGGGTTGCGAATAACAAACAAAGTAACAGCACTGACAAAGATACCCAATCCCCCCATAAAGAAGAATACTGATTGCCAACCATACTCATGAGTCAACCAACCCATAATTGGTGCAAAAATAACCGTTGCAAAATATTGTGCTGAGTTAAAAATGGCAACTGCCGTTGCTCTTTCTTTGGCTGGAAACCACGCGGCAGTAATACGGCTGTTTCCAGGGAATGAAGGTGCTTCGGCAAGCCCCATTAAAAAACGGAAGGTAAAAAGCATAATTAGTGCCCAAGCACCAATAAAAAAGTGCACAGTCCCTTGTAATAGAGTAAAAATAGACCAAAATAAAATACTACAAAAATAAACTCGTTTAGAACCGAATCTATCTAGCAACCATCCTCCTGGTAATTGTCCTATTACATAAGCAATACCAAATGATGACATCACCCATCCCATGGCTGCTGCATCAAATCCTAGTTCCCCCGACATTGCTTTTCCAGCTATACCTAATGTTGCTCTATCGCCGTAATTAATAGCTGTAACTATAAATAAAAAAACAACCGTCATCCATCTGGCGTTAGTCCTTTTTTGTTTAGTTTTGTTTATTTCCATGTTTAGCTCCTAAACTTATAATTTCCTAAATTTAATTATTAAATATAAAAGGTATAGCTGAAGTAGAAAATAAATAGACTTTTTTACGTTTCTAAGATAATCCACTAATGGTGAGTAAGTATGGATGGTTCACCATAAAATATCATTGGGCAAAAACACAAAATATCCACGCCAATCATATTTATTTATATGCAAATACACAAATAAATGTTACTTTCTTCACAAAAATTTAATAAAACTACAAAATTTTGTGATACAAAGCGACTTTTATGGGTATTTTTATGATATTTAGCTAATTTATGAACTTATAATTGTGAATATGCACAATGCTATTTATTTTATTCGGATTTAAGATATAACGAAGAAATTATGAGAAATGTTATAAAATTTAATTTGCTATTAATTAATATATAAAATTAATTAGCATAATGGGAGTTGAGTAATGGAGAAACAAATTAACAAGCCGCTCTTTATCAAAATTAAAGAAATTGATAATGTTGCGATTGTTGTCAATAATAATGGATTACCCAAAGGTACAATTTTTGACAATGGATTACAATTAATTGAAGATGTACCTCAAGGGCATAAAGTTGCATTAAATGATATCAACCAAGGACAAGCTATAGTACGTTATGGTGAAACCATTGGTTACGCTAAAAAAGACATTAAACAAGGTAGCTGGATAAATGAAGCTGTAACACTAATGCCAACTGCGCCAGAATTGCATGAATTAGAAATAGCAACTAAAAAAGCGGATCCATTACCACCTTTAGAAGGTTATACTTTTGAAGGTTATCGCAACAAAGATGGCTCGGTAGGTACTAGAAATATACTTGGTATTACTATGAGTGTTAATTGTGTTTCGGGCGTTGTTGAATATGTTGCCAAAATTATTGAACGTGATTTATTACCCAAATACCCTAATGTAGATGGCGTCGTGCCACTGACCCATTTATATGGTTGTGGTGTAGCTATTGACGCTCCAGCAGCTATTGTACCAATTCGTTCTATCCATAACTTAGCTAAGAATCCTAATTTTGGTGGCGAAATTATGGTGATCAGTTTAGGATGTGAAAAGTTACAACCTGAAAGACTACTTAAAGGTACTCACGATACTATTCCAATAAAATTAGAAGATGATGACCTTGTTACTTTACAAGATGAACATGGGTTTAAAGCCATGGTTGATCATATTTTGCGTGTGGCAGAAAAACACTTACAACGTCTAAACCAACGCAAACGTGAAACTGTGCCGGCAGCAGAATTAATCGTCGGAATGCAATGTGGAGGTAGTGATGCATTCTCAGGTGTTACCTCTAATCCATCAGTTGGCTTTGCTTCTGACTTATTAGTAAGATGTGGAGCAACAGTTATGTTTTCTGAAGTAACTGAAGTTCGTGATGGTATTCATTTGCTGACGCCAAGAGCAGCTGATGAAGAAGTCGGTAAAGCACTAATTAGAGAAATGCAATGGTATGATGAATATCTTGCTGCCGGAAAAGTTGATCGTAGCGCCAATACTACACCAGGCAATAAGAAAGGTGGCTTAAATAACATAGTTGAAAAAGCAATGGGATCAATTGCAAAATCAGGCACAAGTCCAATTGTAGAAGTGTTATCTCCTGGTCAAAGACCTACCAAAAAAGGCCTAATTTTTGCTGCAACGCCAGCTAGTGATTTTGTGTGTGGTGCTCAACAAGTTGCATCAGGTATTACCTTACAAGTTTTCACTACCGGCCGTGGAACACCATATGGATTAGCGATGGTACCTGTCATTAAAATGTCTAGCCGTAATATTGTCGCAGAACAATGGTTCGACCTTATTGATATTAGTGCTGGAGATATTGCTTTAGGCGAAGCTACTATTGAGGATATTGGTTGGCGACTTTTCCATTTAATCCTAGATGTGGCTAGTGGGCGCAAACAACCATGGTCAGATCATTGGAAATTATACAATCCACTAGCTATTTTTAATCCGGCGCCAGTGACCTAAAAAACAATAAAACACATATAAATATGTTATGAATTATGATTCTAAATACACTTTAATTATTAAAAAATAAAAAGTGTATTTAGAATTTATTCGTTTCTGTCCAACTGTAATCCAATATATAATAATAAACGATCGTCAAATTTGGCTAGATTTAAACCGGTCAAATTAGCAATTTTATTTAATCGATATTCTAATGTATTACGATGAATAAACAGCTCATTGGCCGTATCACCATTTTGTACATTATTCTTAAACCATGTTTGCAATGTTTTTTGCAGTACGCCATTATTATCACCCATCCTCAATTTTTTCAAAGGTAATAATAATTCTTCAGCTTGCCAATCATAACTTAAACCATGTAATAAAACGGGAAGAATAAGTTCTTGGTAATAATAATTACGGATATTCGGCATTCTTTGCTTACCAATTAACATAGTTGTTTTAGCGGTTTGATAAGATTTAACTAATGGATAAGGATGTTGTTCAAAATAATTACCCAATGAAATTCGAATATCTAAATGAGTGGAATCTTTGATTGTAATTACTAATTGTTCTAATTTCTTTTTGTGCTCTAGTAAATCCCATCGACCATAACGATTTAAAGCAGGAATTAAAATAACTAACTCAGTAATAGATTTAATCGCAACTAAATTATGTTGGCTAACATGTTGTATTTGATTTTGTAGATGTTGTAATTCGCTCATAGCAGTATCAATGCCTAATTGGCCACTATCGACTTCAATCATGCATACTACTCGCGGTAACTGTAAATTAATATCTAATCGTTTAACCCATTGCACCATACTTTCAGGCAAAACTTCTTTTTCAATTAGAGTAAGAATTAATTCTTCTTTTAAACGATTATCATAAGATAATTCTTGTAATAATTGGGTTTGTTCCATCATCATTTCTGCTGACATACAAACCAATTCACCAAATTGTCGAATATCGGATGGTTCACCAGTTAAACCAATAACGCCAACGATACGATTATTAAGTTTTAATGGTAAATTGATACCCGGTTTAACGCCTTTCAGACGTTTAACCATTGTGCCATCAATTGAAACAGTCCTTTTTTGAGATATAGCCAGTATTGCACCTTCATGTAATTCTCCAATACGTTCTAAATCACCACTACCAATAATACAACCATCCCCATTCATTACATTGATATTACAATCAATAATTTTCATGGTTCTTTCAACAATCTGTTGAGCAATTTTTGGGGTTAGGCAATAAGAATTCATTACCATGTTAAATTTCCTATTATCATTTTGCATACGCTTTATTTTTTGTTAGCATAACACATTTTATATTGAATCATAGGTGACTTCGTCATGATAGTGTTTGATTCTATCCAAATTCGTAGAGGTATTAATCTACTTTTAGATAATGCCTCTGCAACAATAAATCCTAAACAGAAAGTTGGATTAGTCGGTAAAAATGGCTGTGGTAAGTCCACACTTTTTTCTTTAATTAAAGGTGAAATTCAAACAGATGCAGGCAGTGTTTTTATTCCTGCCCAATGGCAATTAGCATGGGTAAATCAAGAAACTCCAGCATTAGATACAGCGGCTATTGAATATGTTATTGATGGTGATCGAGAGTTTCGAAAATTAGAGCAAGATTTAGAGATTGCTTACGAAAAAAATAACGGCGAGCAAATTGCGCTTATTCATGAAAAACTTGATAACATTGATGCTTGGACTATCCGCTCTCGGGCGGCAACATTATTACATGGTTTAGGTTTTTCCAATGAACAATTAACGTTACCGGTTAAATCCTACTCTGGTGGTTGGCGTATGCGACTTAATCTAGCGCAAGCGTTAATGTGCCGTTCTGATTTACTGCTTCTTGATGAACCTACCAACCATCTTGATTTAGACGCAGTGATGTGGTTAGAAAAATGGTTAAGTAATTATCAAGGTACACTTATTTTAATTTCACATGACCGTGATTTCTTAGATCCATTGGTTAATAAAATCATTCATATTGAACAGAAGAAATTATTTGAATACACCGGTAACTATTCATCATTTGAGACACAGCGCTCGGCAAAACTGGCGCAACAACAATCCATGTATGAAAGTCAGCAACTTAAAGTTGCTCATTTGCAAAGCTATATCGATCGTTTTAGGGCTAAAGCAACCAAAGCAAAACAGGCTCAAAGTCGAATAAAAATGTTAGAAAGAATGGAATTGATTGCCCCAGCTCATGTTGACAATCCTTTTCATTTTAAATTTAGACGACCAGAATTCTTACCTAGTCCTTTATTAACCATGGAAAATATCGTTGCAGGATATGGTGATAAAGTTGTTTTAGAGCAGATTAAACTTAATTTAGTACCTGGCTCACGTATCGGTTTGTTAGGTCGTAACGGTGCTGGTAAATCAACACTGATTAAACTGCTAGCTGGCGAATTACCACCAATGCAAGGTCAAGTTAGCTTGGCTAAAGGGGTACAACTTGGCTATTTTGCTCAACACCAATTAGAATATTTACGAGCAGATGAATCAGCTTTATGGCATTTAAAACAACTTGCTGAGCCGAAAAATACCGAACAAGAATTACGTAATTATTTGGGAGGTTTTGATTTTCATGGTGATAAAGTTAGTGAACCAGTAAAAACATTTTCTGGTGGTGAAAAGGCTCGATTAGTTTTAGCGTTAATTGTTTGGCAAAAACCAAATTTACTGTTGCTTGATGAACCAACAAACCACTTAGATTTAGATATGCGACAAGCATTGACTGAAGCATTAATCGATTTTGAGGGGGCGTTAGTTGTGGTCTCGCATGATAGACATTTATTGCGTTCTACTACTGATGAGTTTTACTTAGTTCATGATCATAAAGTCGAACCTTTTAATGGTGATCTTGATGACTATCATAAATGGTTGACTGATGAGCAAAAGGCCGAAAATCAACCACAAGAAAAAGATAAACCAGTAAAAAAAGAAGTGTTGCCTAAAGTTTCTGCACAAGAACGTAAAGAACAGAAACGAAAGGATGCGGAAGCCAGAGCGCAAATACAACCATTGAAAAAACAGTTGCATAGAGAGGAACAAACTATTGCTCGTTTAAATGATCAGTTAAAAGTGATTGAAGAGCAATTGGCTGATTCATCGATTTACGAAACGGATAAAAAATCAGAATTAACACAATTATTACTTAATCAAAGTAATTTAAAGGCTGAATTAGATGAATCAGAATCAAAATGGCTAGAGCTACAGCAACAATTGGAAGAGTTCGAGGGAAGTTAACCATCAATTTAGCAAAATTTAAACACCTAAAACAAAAAATCACAGCATATAGCTGTGATTTTTTTAATTAGATGACAAATAGATTAACTTTTTTCTACTTGGCTAAAATCTAATTCAACCGGCGTAGAACGACCAAAAATAGAAACCGATACTTTTAAGCGGCTCTTTTCATAATCCACTTCTTCAACTACACCATTAAAGTCAGCAAATGGACCTTCGTTAACACGAACAAGTTCACCTGGCTCAAATAAGGTTTTAGGACGTGGTTTATCACCAACTTGTTGTAGACGATTCATAATTGCATCAACTTCACGTTGGCTAATTGGCGCTGGTCTATCTGATGTCCCACCAATGAATCCCATTGTTCTTGGTACACTTTTAACTAAATGCCAAGTTGCATCGTTCATCGTCATTTCAACTAAAACATAACCTGGGAAAAATTTACGTTCGCTTTTACGGCGCTGTCCACTTTTCATTTCTACAACTTCTTCGGTTGGTACTAAAACTTCGCCAAAAGAATCTTCCATATTATGTAATTTAATATATTCACGTAATGATTGTGCAACACGTGCTTCATAGCCAGAATAAGCTTGGATCACATACCAGCGTTTTTGTTGTGTTTCACTCATATTAACGCCCTATTGAAGTTAGATAAAAGATGATTGAACGGAACAAAGAATCCATTCCCCAAAGCGCAGTACCAACAATAACGGTAATAACAGCGATTAATAAGGTTGTTTGTACAGTTTCTTTACGAGTAGGCCATACAACTTTTCTTAGTTCTTTTCGTGATTCTTGCAGAAATGTTATAAACGATTTTCCTTTAGTGGTTGTAAATGCAATAAATAAGGTTAAAAGCGAAACCACAACAACTGCAATAATTCGAACGATCGCATTTGGTTGATATATATCATTAGGTACAGAGAAATAAGAATTTCCCCAAACAATTAACGCAATTAATACTAGAACCAAAACCCATTTAAATTTGTCTAGAACAGTGCTTGTATCTTGACTCTCGTTACTTACTAGCATATAAAACCTATGATTATGTTATTTATAATATTATCCATTTTCCAAAATGCTCTTTCTCTAAAAACATTTTGCTAAACAGACTAGGTAAGAAAGGGTATCAAAAGATACCCTTTCTATGATCGCGATTGCTGAAATTATTTAATAACCTTAGCAACAACACCAGCACCAACAGTACGACCACCTTCACGGATAGCGAAACGTAAACCGTCTGCCATTGCGATTGGGTGAATTAATGATACTGTCATTTTGATGTTATCACCTGGCATTACCATTTCTACGCCTTCTGGTAATTCAATAGTACCTGTTACGTCAGTTGTACGGAAGTAGAACTGTGGACGGTAACCTTTGAAGAATGGAGTATGACGACCACCTTCATCTTTACTTAGAATATACACTTCTGATTCGAAATCTGTATGTGGAGTGATTGAACCTGGTTTTGCTAATACTTGACCACGTTCGATTTCTTCACGTTTTGTACCACGTAATAATACACCTACGTTCTCACCAGCACGACCTTCGTCTAGTAATTTACGGAACATTTCAACACCAGTACAAGTTGTTTTAGTTGTTGGTTTGATACCAACGATTTCAACTTCTTCACCAACTTTGATTACACCGCGCTCTACACGACCTGTTACTACTGTACCACGGCCTGAGATTGAGAATACGTCTTCGATTGGTAATAAGAATGGTTTATCAATGTCACGCTCTGGTTCTGGAATGTAGCTGTCTAATGCTTCTGCTAATTCTACAATTTTGTCTTCCCATGCTGCATCGCCTTCTAACGCTTTAAGCGCTGAACCACGAATTACTGGTGTATCGTCACCTGGGAAATCGTATTGAGATAGAAGTTCACGTACTTCCATTTCAACTAATTCTAATAACTCTTCATCATCAACCATATCACATTTGTTTAAGAATACGATGATGTAAGGTACACCTACTTGACGACCTAAAAGAATGTGCTCACGAGTTTGTGGCATTGGACCATCAGTTGCTGCTACTACTAAGATAGCACCGTCCATTTGTGCCGCACCAGTGATCATGTTTTTAACATAGTCAGCATGGCCTGGGCAGTCTACGTGTGCGTAGTGACGAGTTGGTGTATCGTATTCAACGTGTGAAGTATTGATGGTGATACCACGAGCTTTTTCTTCTGGTGCGTTATCGATTTGATCGAATGCACGAGCTTGACCACCGTATTTTTTAGATAATACTGATGTGATCGCTGCAGTTAAAGTTGTTTTACCATGGTCAACGTGGCCGATTGTACCAACGTTAACGTGGGGTTTTGTACGTTCAAATTTTTCTTTAGACATTTATCGTCCCTCAATGTAATACAAATCGGTGGTAATTCACCACATTAACCAAGTATCATATTTAGTTTTAACATAATACTAACTTAAAATTAGCTCTGAATGATACCAGATAAAGCCGTCAAGTGACAAGCTCTAAAGCAGTCAAATCTAATTTTTTTAGAAGGTTTAGGAAAGTAACAAGAATGGTGCTGATAGGCAGATTTGAACTGCCGACCTCACCCTTACCAAGGGTGCGCTCTACCAACTGAGCTATATCAGCAATTGGAGCGGGCAGCGGGAATCGAACCCGCATCATCAGCTTGGAAGGCTGAGGTAATAGCCATTATACGATGCCCGCATGTTCAAACTCGGCTACCTAAATGCTTCAATTAGCAATTGCTAATGTTAGATAATGGTGGTGGGGGAAGGATTCGAACCTTCGAAGTGTGACACGGCAGATTTACAGTCTGCTCCCTTTGGCCGCTCGGGAACCCCACCCCGAATCATTATAAACTGTTTACTTAGGAAAATGGTGCCGGCTGCCGGAATCGAACTGGCGACCTACTGATTACAAGTCAGTTGCTCTACCTACTGAGCTAAGCCGGCCTAAGTGCTGCGCATTATGTACTAGAACATTTAAGCTTGCAAGCAAAAAAAACATTTTTTTTATTGTTTGCTTAAAAAAAAATCAAAAAAACCAAAAAAGACTGAGATATAAACTATTTTAGAATTTTTTTTAATCAAAAAATATATGTTAAATTATTTCTTTTTTTTACGCTTTTTTCTTGGTTTTAGTTACAAACTACTGTTTAAAAACGGTATTAATAGCAAAATTATTATGAATATTGCCCTTATATTGACGCAATACCATAACGAATTTCAAGCAGAATTTATAAGTTTAATAAAATTAAACAATAAAAAAGCCCGAGATATAAACTATCTCAGGCTTTTGCTAATCAAGAATAATATTTAAATTATTTCTTTTTTGGCGCTTTTTTCTTAGTTGTCGTTGCTGCTGCACCTTTAGCGGCAGTGTGAACAGCTAAATCTTCACTAATATCACCTTTATCTTGATACGCACGACCATAGTAAGTATCAAGTAGAATTTGTTTTAATTCTGCAATTAAAGGATAGCGAGGATTAGCACCAGTACATTGGTCATCAAATGCATCAACTGCAAGTTGATCAACTTGAGCTAAGAAAGTTTTCTCATCTACACCAAACTCTTTGATAGAGAAAGGAATATCTAGATCTTTTCTTAATTGATCTAACCAAGCAATTAGTTTCTCAACTTTCTTCTCGTCTTTATCTGTTGCTACAGTTAAGCCAAGATGTTCAGCAATCTCAGCATAACGTCTTACAGCTTGAGGATAACCATATTGGCTAAATGTACCTTGTTTAGTCGGTTTATCCGTTGCATTAAAGCGAACAACATTACTAATTAACATCGCATTCGCTACACCATGAGGAATGTGGAATGCCGCACCAATTTTATGGGCAATTGAGTGGCAAACACCTAAGAATGATTGAGCAAACGCAACACCAGCTAAAGTTGCAGCATTATGCACTTTTTCACGAGCGATAGGATTTTTTGCTCCTTCTTTGTAGCTTGTTGGCAAGTAAGCTTTTAATAAACTTAATGCTTGTAATGCTTGACCATCAGAAAACTCGCTTGCCATAATTGACACATAAGCTTCTAAAGCATGAGTTACCGCATCATAACCACCTGCAGCACAAAGTGATTTTGGCATATTCATAACTAAGTTAGCATCGACAATTGCCATGTTTGGTGTAATTGCGTAATCAGCTAATGGATATTTTTGACCAGTTGCATCATCAGTAACTACCGCAAACGGTGTCACTTCAGAACCAGTACCTGATGTGGTTGTCACGCAAATTAGTTTTGCTTTTTTACCCATATTAGGGAAATGACAAGTACGTTTACGAATATCCATAAAACGCAATGCTAATTCGTCAAATTTAGTTTCTGGGTGTTCATAAAGAACCCACATAATTTTCGCCGCATCCATTGGTGAACCACCACCTAAAGCAATAACAGTATCCGGTTGGAATGCTATCATTGAATCAGTACCTTTACGGACGACACTTAATGTTGGGTCAGCTTCAACATCAAAGAAGGTTTCACAAATCACACCTTGTGCTTCAAGTTGATCAGTAATTTGTTTTGAGTAACCATTATTAAATAAGAATTTATCAGTTACTAAAAATACTCGTTTGGCACCTTGCTCAATCACTTCATTTAAAGCAACTGGAAGTGAGCCACGTTTAAAATAGATAGAACTTGGTAATTTGTGCCATAACATGTTTTCTGCTCTCTTAGCGATTGTTTTCTTGTTAATTAAGTGTTTCGGACCAACATTTTCTGAGACCGAGTTACCACCCCAAGAACCACATCCTAATGTTAAAGATGGTGCTAAATCAAAGTTATACAAATCACCGATACCACCGTGAGCAGCTGGTTGGTTGATTAAAATACGACATGTTTTCATTTTACTGCCAAAATAAGCAACACGATCACGATTGCTATCTTGATCAGTATAAAGTACTGAGGTATGTCCCATACCACCCATTTCAACAAGTTTTTCAGCTTTATCTACTGCTTCTTTAAAGTCTTTAGCTTTAAACATAGCTAATGTTGGTGAAAGTTTTTCGTGAGCAAATGGTTCAGATAAATCCACTTTACTTACTTCACCAACAAGTACTTTCGAACCGGCAGGAACTTTAATGCCGGCCATTTCTGCAATCTTAGTTGCTGGTTGACCTACGATATTAGCATTTAAAGCGCCTTTATCATTTAAGATGATACCTTGAACAGCTTTTGTTTCTTTAGCATTTAAAACATAAGCGCCATATTGAGTCAATAAATTACGTACTTCATCATAAACTGAATCAACAACAACGATAGCTTGCTCAGAAGCACAGATCATACCATTATCAAAAGTTTTAGACATAAGTACTGATGCAACAGCACGTTTTAAATCGGCAGTTTCATCGATAATTACAGGGGTATTACCTGCTCCAACACCTAATGCTGGTTTACCAGAACTGTAAGCCGCTTTAACCATACCTGGACCACCAGTTGCTAAAATTGCAGCAACATCATCATGATGCATTAAAGCATTTGATAATTCGATAGATGGCTCATCAATCCAACCAATGATATCTTTTGGCGCACCAGCTTTAATTGCTGCATCTAATACAATACGGGCTGCTTCGATAGTTGATTTTTTAGCGCGTGGATGTGGCGAAAAGACAATAGCATTACGAGTTTTTAAACTGATTAATGATTTAAAAATTGCGGTTGAAGTCGGGTTTGTAGTTGGCACGATTCCACAAATAATCCCTAATGGCTCCGCTATTGTAATGGTACCATAAGACTCATTTTCAGCAACAACACCACAAGTTTTGTCATTGCGATATTTATTAAGAATATACTCTGCAGCAAATAAGTTTTTAATAACTTTATCTTCTACAATCCCCATTCCTGATTCAGCAACAGCTTGCTGTGCAAGAGGGATTCGAGCTGCGGCTGCGGCTGTTGCTGCTGCCACGAAGATTTTATCAACTTGCTCTTGAGTATAAGTAGAATAAGTTTCCTGAGCTTTTTTAACTCGAGTCATTAACTCATTTAACTCATTCATATTGGTTACTGCCATAGATTTCTCCTTGAAAATTAAAAAATAAACTTGGATCGTTTGGCGTCTTCCTTGAACATATTTAAAGCATATTTATAATAGCAAAACGAAATTGTTGGATATCGTAAATCAGTTTTTTACTTTACACAATAAGATATTCACAAAAAATGAATGTTATTTAAAAGAGCAAATATTTTTATTGTTTTTTTGCTGATTAAAATTCAAAATTCTATTAATTTAATATCAAAGCATTTCAAGAAAAAACAATTTACAACAAAGTAAAAAAATATATTTTTTTAGCGTAAATACATAATAAATATTATGTAATACTTAACTTATTTAACACATAACTAACCGCCACAAAACCAAATGTTGCCGTAACAGTTGTGATTGTCCCAAAACCTGATTCACAATCCATTTTTTTTGCACCTTGTGCTTGGCTTTTCATTAAGCAAGTTTGGCCATTAGATGCCGGATAAGTCAATTGTTCAGTTGAAAAAACACATGGAATAGTAAATTTGCCTTTACTATCTTTGTTAAGTTTATAATCATTTTTCAATCGCTCACGCAATTTAGCCGCTAAAGGATCTTGTATTGTTTTCGCTAAATCAGCAATTTTAATTTGTGTAGGATCTTTTTGCCCCCCCGCGCCCCCGATTGTAATGACCTTTAATTTTTGTCGCTTACAATAAGCCAAAACAGCAGCTTTATCTTTGACGCTGTCAATTGCGTCGATAATATAGTTATAACGAGGGTGTTGTTTAGACCCCAAATAATCATTAACGTTATCGGCATTAATAAAATCATCTATTTCATTAACAATACATTCAGGATTAATCTGTAAGATTCGCTCTGCCATCACCGAGGTTTTTGCTTTACCTATATTAGATTTTAAAGCATGAATTTGACGATTAGTATTGGTAATACAAACATCATCCATATCTATCAAAGTAATTTGTCCAATACCACTTCGAGCAAGCGATTCAGCGACCCAAGACCCCACACCACCAATACCAATGACACAGATATGGGCTTGAGAGAAACGTTGTAATGCCTGTTCACCATAAAGTCTAGCGATACCACTAAAGCGTTGAAAATAGAGTTCTGTTTTCATCATTATTTATTGATAGTGTTTATGTTTAAACACCATATACTCCTCAAACCTTTTTAGATGAGAATATTTATTCTCTTTTATTGATAACTTATCCATTAATATTATTCCTATTATACCTTTTCAAGAGTGAAACATTAATTTCTTTAGAATTATTGATATTAATTGGCATCCCTATAATTGACAATTAACCTGATGGCATTTGGTTTAACTAGTTGTTTTTTTATAATATAAATCAAGAGCGAGAATTAATTAGCAAATAATATTGCATATATGAACAATTTAGAATAAGCACACTAAACATTGAATCTATGTTATCGATATGTTTTATGATGAGAAATAATTTGTAACTCTGCCCTAAATAAATATTTAAGGCAGAATCATAATAACTTAATTTTTAAAGGAGTGAATTGGAGCTGGAATACGCCCACCACGACTAATAAAATCACATGAACTAAATTTATTTACAGGCATTACTGGCGCATGGCCAAGTAAACCACCAAATTCAATATTATCGCCTACTTTCAAACCTACCGCAGGGATAATTCTGACCGCCGTAGTTTTATGATTAATTACGCCAATTGCTGCTTCATCAGCAATAATTGCTGAAATAGTTTCAGCTGGTGTATCACCAGGAATAGCAATCATATCTAGCCCCACTGAGCAAACGCAAGTCATGGCCTCTAATTTTTCAAGGTTTAGTGCCCCATTGTTTACCGCATCAATCATACCTGCATCTTCTGAGACAGGAATAAATGCACCACTTAATCCACCTACATGGCCACAAGCCATTACGCCACCTTTTTTCACGGCATCATTCAGCATCGCTAGCGCAGCGGTAGTTCCATGTGTTCCAACAACTTCTAGTCCCATTTCTTCTAAAATATGTGCTACTGAGTCACCGATAGCTGGAGTTGGTGCTAATGATAAATCAACAATCCCAAATTTAACCTCTAAACGTTCTGACGCTTCTTTACCTACCAGTTGCCCCATACGAGTTATTTTAAAGGCAGTTTTTTTTATGGTTTCAGCAACAACATCAAAAGGCTGACCTTTAACTTTTTCCAACGCTAGCTTAACTACACCCGGTCCACTCACACCGACATTAATCACACAGTCAGCTTCACCAACACCATGAAAAGCACCAGCCATAAATGGATTATCTTCAACTGCATTAGCAAATACCACTAATTTCGCACAAGCCATACTACTATTATCGGCGGTTAAAGCTGCGGCTTCTTTAATAATTTGTCCCATTTGCTTTACTGCATCCATATTAATACCAGTTTGAGTAGAACCGACATTAACTGATGAACAAACTCGTTCTGTTTGTGCTAATGCTTGTGGGATTGATTTAATAAGAATTTCATCGCCTTTATGATAACCTTTTTGCACTAATGCAGAAAATCCACCTATAAAATTAACACCAACCGCTTTGGCTGCTTCATCGAGTGTTTTAGCAAAAGCAACATAGTCTTTATCGTCACTTGCACCTGCAATCAATGATATAGGCGTAACCGAAATACGCTTATTAATAATAGGGATACCAAATTCAGAAGTAATTTGATCGCCAACTTTAACTAAATCTTTCGCTAATCGCGTAATTTTATCGTAGATTTTTTGACGCGCTTTTGCACCATCACTATCAATACAATCAAGAAGAGATATACCCATGGTTATTGTGCGGATATCAAGTTTTTCTTCCTCTATCATTTTAATTGTTTCGAGGATCTGTTTTGTTTCCATTAGTTCTATCCTTTCGTAAAAATATGAAATTGAGCTTATAAACGATGCATTGCATCAAAAATTTCTTCTCGTTGTATATTCACTTTAACTTTTAACTGCTCACCGGTATGTACTAAAGTATTTTTAACTTCATCAAAAGTGGTGTTAATTTTAGATAAATCTAATAACATAATCATGGTAAAATACTCATCCATGATAGTTTGGCTAACATCTAAAATATTAATATTTAATTCATATAACTTTTGGCTTATCCCTGCAATAATTCCTGTTTGGTCCTTACCTATTACCGTTAAAATTGTTTTCATCACACTCTCCGCACAAATTTTATACACTTAAAAAATATTTATTAAGTTGTTTATAATAACACCTTCAAAAATTATCTAAATAGGAGTAGATTGTTTTTTTAATCAAAATAAAAAACAAAAAGATAAAATGAAAGGGCGTTATTATGGTGAATTTTCAAAAATCCAATAAATTGGATCATGTTTGTTATGACATTCGTGGACCAATTCTTGAACATGCAAAAAAGCTTGAAGAAGAAGGTCAAACCATTCTTAAACTTAATATTGGAAATCCCGCCCCTTTCGGTTTTACTGCTCCAGATGAACTATTAGTGGATGTTATTCGCAACCTACCAACATCACAAGGATATTGTGATTCAAAAGGTCTTTATTCTGCTCGTAAAGCGATTATGCAGCATTATCAATCCAGAGGAATTACTAATTTAGATGTAGAAGATATCTATATTGGTAATGGTGTTTCTGAGTTAATTGTTCAATCAATGCAAGCATTACTTAATAGTGGTGATGAAATATTAGTACCAATGCCTGATTATCCACTTTGGACTGCTGCCGTTAGTTTATCTGGTGGTAACGCGGTTCACTATCTTTGTGATGAAGAAGCTAATTGGTCACCTGATTTACAAGATATCAAACAAAAAATCACCCCTAAAACAAAAGGAATTGTGATTATTAACCCAAATAATCCTACTGGCGCAGTTTATAGTAAAGAAGTTTTACTCGAAATAGCGGAAATCGCACGCCAAAATAATTTAATTATTTTTGCTGACGAAATTTACGATAAAATTTTATATGATGATGCAGTACATCATTCAATAGCAGCTTTAACGCCAGATCTATTTGTTATTACTATGAGTGGTTTATCGAAAACTTATCGAGTTGCTGGTTTTAGGCAAGGTTGGATGGCACTGTGTGGACCCAAACAACATGTTAAAGGCTATATTGAAGGTCTAAATATGTTAGCTTCAATGCGTTTATGTGCCAATGTACCACTGCAACATGCAATTCAAGGTGCATTGGGTGGTTATCAAAGTATTAACGAATTTATTGTGCCTGGCGGTCGACTCTATGATCAATGTATGTTGGCATGGCGTTTATTAAATGATATTCCCGGCGTTTCTTGTACCAAACCTCAGGGTGCTTTATATCTATTCCCTAAGCTGGATCAGAAAAAATTTAATATTCATAACGATCAAAAATTAGTTTTAGACTTTTTGTTACAAGAAAAAGTACTGTTAGTTCAGGGAAGTGGATTTAATTGGCATAAACCAGATCATGTTAGAATTGTTGCTTTACCTCATACTGGAGAACTACAAGACGCTATAGCTCGATTCGCACACTTTTTATCTAACTATAAACAAGCATAATTTAATTCCTATATCCCTCTAATTATCAATAGGGGGATATTCAACTATTAAAAACTATTTTTTATTTCAACAAAGTATTAAATTGCTTAATCGTTGCTTAAGCTTGTTATTTATGATTATTAATCATAAACAGTAACCAATAAAAAAGCGCCAAAAAGGCGCTTTTTTTCTAATAAATTATTTAAATGAATTATCTTTTTAATTCAGCTAATTTATTACGAATATTTTCAGCACGTTTTGCTGAAGATGGATGGCTACTTAAAATTGATGCATCACCACCACCTAATTTATCAAATGCAGTTGCAAGACCAGCTGGATTGATTTTTTTCTTAACTAAATAATTAAAAGAGAAATCATCAGCGTCTTGTTCTTGTGATTGAGAGAATTGAGCATTGATAACAGCTTCAGCTAAAGCACCTAAAGAAGATTTAGATAATGCTGCAACAGTACTGTTACCTGATGCCGCCGCTGCATCACGAGCAATTTCTGTTGCATAAGCAACTTGGATTGCTTTTTTACTATGACCTAAAGCTACGTGACCTAATTCGTGACCTAAAACGCCTTGAATTTCGTTATCAGTCATCATATCCATTAAACCACTGTAAACACGAACACAACCATTAGCCATTGCCCAAGCGTTAACATCTTTAGTGATATACACTTTATAGTTAACTGGAGTTCCATTGATATTATTACCAAGAGCTTTAGCAATTTTATTTAAGCGTTTAGTATAAGCACTTTTAGCTGGAGCAATTTTTGATTGAGCATCCATTTGCGCACATGATTGTTGGCTTAATGATTTCACATCATTATCACTGAGTGTTGCTGCTTTTAAACCTTTCATACCAAGACTAGTTAAATCACTAGCACTCATATTTTTACAGCCAGCTAAAGACATAGCTGCAACTAAAGGTAGTGCAACAAGCAATGTTTTTTGATGTTTTTTCATAATATTTTCCTTATATTAACAGACTTTACTTTCTTCTAACATAAATGTTAGATAAATTGAATTTTAACGCAACTTTAATAATAATCAACAAATAATTACTTGCTTAGAGATAATTAGCCATTTAGACTAGTGCCTCATTTTTTGAGGAACATAATTATGCAACTGTCTGATTTCAATTTTACTCTCCCCAAAGAACTGATAGCAAAATACCCTTCAAAAACAAGAAGTTCTTGTCGATTATTAGCACTTGATGGACATACAGGTAAAATTGAAGATAAAGTATTTACAGATATTGTTGATTATATCAATGCTGGTGATTTACTCATTTTCAATAATACTAAAGTGATTCCTGCACGGTTATATGGAAAAAAAGTATCAGGTGGAAAAATTGAAGTATTGATTGAACGATTGTTAGAGGGAAATCGAGCACTCGCACATATTAAAGCCTCAAAGTCGCCTAAAATAGGAGCAGAACTTATTTTAGGTGAAAATGAAAATATCCAAGTTACTATGGTAGCACGCCATGATGCATTATTTGAGCTACAATTTCCTGACGATGTGCTTAGCATCTTAAATGAAATTGGCCATATTCCATTACCTCCTTATATAGATCGCCCTGATGATGCTCAAGATCGTGAAGTATACCAAACCGTTTATAGCAAAGTTCCCGGAGCTGTCGCAGCCCCAACAGCAGGTCTTCATTTTGATAAACCTTTATTAGACAAACTTAAACAAAAAGGTGTTGAGATGGAATTTGTTACCTTACATGTGGGCGCAGGTACATTTCAGCCGGTCAGAGTTGAAAATATTGAAACCCATATTATGCATGCCGAATATGCAGAAGTTCCAGAATCAGTTGTGAAAGCTGTTTTAGACTGTAAAGCTCGTGGAAATAAAGTTATTGCTGTAGGAACAACATCGGTCAGAGCTCTTGAAAGTGCGGCACAACAAACTGGAACTATAGCACCTTTTTTTGCTGACACCCGAATTTTTATTTACCCTGGCTATCAATTTAAAGTCATTGATTCTCTTATCACTAACTTCCATTTACCTGAATCAACATTAATTATGCTGGTTTCAGCATTTGCTGGTTATGAGAACACCATGAATGCTTATCAGTATGCCGTAAAAGAAAAATATCAATTCTTTAGTTATGGTGATGCAATGCTAATTACCAATAATAAATGATTTATATCTAGAATAAATCATTTATATTCAATAAATTAAAAATAGTTAATGATAATTCAACCTATCAACAATATTGGCCATTCGTTTTATTCTTGATGGATGTGAGGTAGGTTGATTTTTAGAATGAATTGGCATTTTTGTTAACATTTTGAGCAAACCAATTGGATCTATACTTTCTCGCACTAATAAATTAAAAGCATAACTATCTGCTTCAACCTCATATTGATGTGAGGTTTCTTCTTTTACAATAATTACAAGTTCATTAGCTTTATCAGTAATTTCAATATAAGGAGCTTGTCGAAACAAACTTATCCCATGTTTTAGGGCTATATGAGCCTGTTCATGCGCAAGTACGGCTTGTAACTCATTATCTTCAAGTAATTTTATTAAACCACTATTTATTCGAATACAACCATTAGCTGTTGACCAAGCATTGGGGGCTGTATCAATATAAACCTTATAGTTTAATTCAATATTATTTATTCGTTTTGGTAAACTTTGGGCTATTTTAGATAATCGACGATTAAGATGATGATAATCAGGAGGAATAATCGCCCTATTGTCATTTTCAATACAAGCTTGTTGACTAATTGCCAATATATCATTTTCCGATAAGCTTTTAACTCCTTCAGGTGAAACAATCGTTGGTGGTATTCTAGTTTGGCTTTGACATCCAATCAGCATTAGTATTACAACACATGAGATAAATAAAATAATAGATTTCAATGGTTCGAAAATCCTTACAAATATTGTCTAATTAAGCTTAGCACGATACACTAAGCGCCACTACTTAATAATACAAGTTTGTATTATAGCAATAATTGGCGCCAAACTGTTTATTTGGTCGCAAGAGGTTAATTAAAAAATGAAATTTGAGTTAGACAATACTGACGGCTTAGCTCGTCGTGGGCGTATGAAGTTTGATCGTCGAAGAGTGGAATATACCGTTGAGACTCCTGCCTTTATGCCAGTTGGTACCTATGGCACAGTAAAAGGAATGACACCTGAAGAAGTAAAAGCAACAGGAGCACAAATCTTATTAGGTAATACTTTCCATCTATGGTTAAGACCTGGACAGGAAATTATACGCAAACACGGAGATCTTCATGATTTCATGCAATGGTCAGGACCAATCTTAACCGATTCAGGGGGATTTCAAGTTTTTAGTCTTGGTGATATTCGTAAAATAAAAGAAGAAGGTGTTTATTTTCGTAATCCAATTAATGGTGATTCAATTTTCTTATCTCCTGAAATTTCAATGGAAATCCAATATGATCTTGGTTCTGATATTGTAATGATTTTTGATGAATGTGCCCCCTTTCCTGCAAAATGGGACTATGTCAAAAAATCAATGGAAATGTCCTTACGTTGGGCAAAACGTAGCCGACAACGTTTTGATGAACTAAATAACAAAAATGCATTATTTGGTATTGTACAAGGCGGTATACATCAAGAATTACGTGATATTTCAATTAAGGGTTTAACCGAAATTGGTTTTGATGGTTATGCGGTTGGTGGGCTTGCGGTTGGTGAACCGAAAGAAGATATGCACCGCATACTTGAAGGAACCTGCCCACAATTACCTGCCGATAAACCCCGTTATTTAATGGGTGTTGGTAAACCAGAAGATTTAGTTGAAGGTGTACGTCGAGGTATCGATATGTTCGACTGCGTAATGCCAACTCGAAACGCTCGTAATGGTCATTTATTTGTTACCAATGGAGTTATAAAAATTCGTAATGCCAAATATAAAGACGATACGACACCACTAGATCCGCATTGTGATTGTTATACCTGTAAAAACTACACAAAATCTTATCTTCATCATTTAGATAAATGTGGTGAAATATTGGGAGCTCGCTTAAATACTATTCACAATTTACATTATTATCAACGTTTAATGGCTGAAATACGCGAAGCGGTAGCAAATAGACGATATGAAGCGTTTGTTACTGAATTCTATCAACGAATAGGTAAAACACCAGCACCATTAGGTAACAAAGCCGAACAAAGTTGCTAAAATTTATATATCAACTATTGACACATTATAGTTAGCGCAGTATTATGCGCTTCCTAACGGCGAGTAGCGCAGCTTGGTAGCGCAACTGGTTTGGGACCAGTGGGTCGGAGGTTCGAATCCTCTCTCGCCGACCAATTTAATAAGAAAGCCTACTCGTTTGAGTGGGCTTTTTTATTACTACAACGATGCATTTGATTCGAACCGATAAGAGGTTCGAGCCGAGTAGAACGAGACAGCGTTGCTTTAGCAACGACCCGTAGGGCGAGCATAAAATGCGAGTCAATCCTCGCTCTCATCCATTCATTTTATTATCATAGCTATTAGATTAATTCAAACTTAAAGTATTTCTTTAAATAATTAATTTTCTGGTTAAATTACAAACTATCTCTTAAACAAATTGTTGGTACCAGAGTTGATATTTCGAAACTTGAATGACCACCTTTATCTGTTAATTCATTCAATAATAAATTACCGATATATTCCCCTTTTTTCTTTGAAGGTAAAGAAACAGTAGTGAGTGTTGGAATGCTTACCTGACTAAATTCGCTATCACCAAATCCACAAACGGCTAATTGATAAGGAACGCGAATATGTCGTCTTTGACATTCATAGAGCACACCACACGCCAACTCATCGGTAGTACAAACTAATGCATCTATTTCAGGCCAGTTCAACAAGATATCAGGTAACAATGCACTACCAGTACTAAAATTAGCCGGTTTTGCCGGATTAATTATTCTATGGGTTGGCAAATGATTGTTTAACATAGCTTTATGCCAACCATGTAACCTTTGTTGAAAAACATGACATTGATGGTCAGCACAAAGTAAACCAATATGGCGATAGCCTTTTTTTATTACATGTTCAGTCAACATACACATTGCTAAACTATCATCCACTTCGATATGTATATTTGCCACTTCATCATACGACTTACCAATATTGAAAGTAGGAATCGTTTTATTGTTTAATATTTTTTCAACAAAATCATCATTTTCAATATAAAAGAGCAATATCGCTTCAAGATTATTACTATAGAGAGTATCTAATAGTTGTGATTCACGTTTATAGAAATAATAAGATTCAAATATAATTGTGGTATAACCTTCTTTGAGTAAATATGCTTGCAGTGAATTGAGTGCTATACGGGTTGAATCTTCATAAATTTTTGTAGTAATGACTGCAATAACTTTATTGGCAGAAGCTGATGCGAGTAAACTGGCTGCTATATTAGGCTTATAGCCTAATGTCTCAACTGCTAGTTGGATTTTTTGACGCAGTTTATCCGACACTTTATCTGGCGTTCGTAATGCTCTTGAAACAGTCATCGTACCAACACCAGCATATTTAGCGACATCAAATAAAGTTGTTTGACCTGTACTTCTGCGCTTTTTTGTATCCTGCATATCTGATCTCAATTAGAACTAACTAATAGTTAAATGTATACTCCAAAATTTCACAAAACAAATAATTACAATAAGTTAACTTACTAATTTAAATATTTAATCAAAAGAAGAGAGATTATTATAATATTATGCAATAACAATTTTTTTTCAAATATATATTAAAAATGCTATCCAAATCACAAAATAGAAAAATTATTGACTAAAAAATGATAGCGCTATCACATTTTTGTTTTTTTTAAATTATTATTGTTAGCCAATGTGTTAATTTTCTATTATCGTAATATTAACAAATAATAAATCAGTTTTTCGGAGGTAAAATGTTAAATCAATGGCTAACTGGTCAAACGGTAAAAATTGTTGATTCTGTCAAAGATTGGAAAGAAGCAATAAAGCTTTGCGCCACTCCATTATTAGAGAATCAATCAATAACACCAAACTATATTGATGCTATCTTTCAGCTACATGAATCAATTGGTCCTTACTATGTATTAGCACCAGGAATTGCAATGCCTCATGCCAGACCAGAACAAGGAGTAAATAATTTAGGATTATCGATGCTATTAGTTAAAAATGGCGTTAATTTTAATTCAGAAGAAAATGATCCTGTTTATTTAATTACTTTGTTAGCCGCAAGTGATAGCACTAGTCACATCGAAATGTTAACTCAGTTAGCTTCATTATTCGCTGAATCAAATGATGTTGATACAATTTTTAATGCTAAAAATAGCGATGAAATTTTAACAGTAATTGATCGTTATTAAATTCAAACCAATTAATATAAGGATAAATAATATGAAAATTATGGCTGTTTGTGGTTCAGGACTTGGTAGTAGTTTCATGGTTGAAATGAATATCAAAAAAGTACTCAAAAAATTAAACATTGATGCTGAAGTAACACATGCCGATCTTGCCTCAGCCACACCAGAACAAGCAGATCTTTTTGTGATGACTAAAGATCTAGCAGCAAGTTCTGGCATTCCACAAGATAAATTAGTAGTTTTAAACAATATTATTGATATCAACGATTTAGAGCAAAAACTCGTTGAACATTTTAATAAAGCCTAATTATGAGGTAATGCTATGATTCAAGAAGTAATTAAATTCGTTGTTGATATCTTAAAAGTACCAGCAATACTCGTAGGTCTAATCGCCATGGTTGGGCTATTAGCACAACGAAAATCATTTGCAGATACAGTTAAAGGAACGGTTAAAACAATTTTAGGTTTTTTAGTATTAGGTGGTGGTGCAACGGTTTTAATCAGTGCAATTACTCCTTTAGGTTTAATGTTTGAAGAAGCTTTTAAACTTCAAGGTATCATCCCTAATAATGAAGCCATCGTTTCAATGGCATTAAATGAATATGGTACAGCAACCGCGTTAATTATGGCATTCGGTATGGTTGCCAATATTATGGTTGCAAGATTCACATGCTTAAAATATATTTTTCTAACTGGCCATCATACTTTTTATATGGCATGTATGATCAGTATTATTTTGACCGTTGCTGGATTTGAAGGTTGGCAATTAGTATTTACTGGCTCATTGGTTCTCGGCTTAATCATGGCATTCTTCCCAGCTTTAGCCCAACCACATATGCGAAAAATAACTGGCAATGATGATGTTGCATTCGGTCATTTCGGAACCTTAGGTTATGTATTAGCTGGTTGGCTTGGTTCTGCCTTTGGTAAAGGCTCACGTTCTACTGAAGAAATGAATTTACCAAAAAACTTAAGTTTTTTACGTGACAGCTCAATTTCTATCTCATTAACAATGATGATTATCTACTTAATTTTAGCTATATTTGCTGGCCCTGATTATATTCAAACAAACCTAAGTAAAGGAGATAATTATTTAGTTTATGCGATTATTGAAGCCATCACATTTGCGGCAGGTGTATTCATCATCCTTCAAGGGGTTAGACTTATTTTAGCTGAAATTGTTCCTGCATTTACTGGTTTCTCAGAAAAATTAGTACCAAATGCAAAACCTGCTTTAGACTGTCCTGTTGTTTTCCCTTATGCACCAAATGCAGTATTAATTGGCTTCTTATTTAGTTTTCTTGGTGGATTAGTTGGATTATTTGTACTAGGACAACTAAATGCTGTACTTATTTTACCGGGTGTTGTACCTCATTTCTTCTGTGGTGCAACTGCTGGCGTATTTGGTAATGCTATGGGGGGCCGTCGAGGTGCAATGCTTGGTGCATTTGCAAATGGCTTATTAGTGACATTCCTACCAGTACTTTTATTACCAGTTTTAGGGTCACTTGGTTTTTCTAATACAACTTTCTCTGATGTAGACTTTTGTGGTGTAGGAATTATTCTGGGCAATATGGCAAAGTGGTTCAATAAAGATATTATTATGGGAATCTTTATCGCTATTTTTGCTTTGTTAGTTGTACATAATGCATTAACAAAACCTAAAAAAAGTAACAATGAAAAATAGATTATTATCTTTTCATTAAGTAACAATATGATGCCAGACTTGTTAGTCTGGCAATTTTATACCACTTCATCGTACTACAACTTAGCCTATCAACTTTCAACAACGTCGTTTATTTAATATACATGACAACATAATTTGTTTAAAATCTTTAAACAACTTTGTTAGGTATTTTAAAAAAGTTAATAATGACAAATAATCAAAAAGATATAATTGATGTTAATAAACATCTTTGCTTAGTACCAGCAAATAATCAATATGCATCAGATGTTTATAATATTATCGCTGGCAATAGAGAGCACTTTAGTCAATTTATGGCATGGCCTAAATTTGTAAAAAACCAAACCGATACAGCGCAGTTTTTAGATTCTTGTTGGTTAAAACATCAACAAAATGAAAGCAAAACCTATGTTATTTTATTAAAAGGTCAAGCTATTGGATTACTATCTTTTAATCAGATTGATAAAAATAATAAAACAGCTTATATCGGTTATTGGTTAGATGGTTCAATGCAAGGCAATGGAGTAATGACCGCGGCACTCAATGCATTAATAAAGCATTATGCTATGCAAAAAATAATTAGACGATTTGTTATTAAGTGTTCTGTTTATAATGAGAAAAGTAATGCTTTAGCCAAACGCTGTGGTTTTAGTTATGAAGGTACTTTAAAACAAGCTGAATATATTAATGAAACTTTTCACGATCAAAATATTTATGGTTTGATTGCTGATTAGGTTTAACTTTTTGATTACAAAAAACCGACCGCAGTCGGTTTTGATTAACAATTGTTTAATAAATGTGCTTAACGATTATTTGATTATAAAATAACCATAGGCGATTAAACCTAAAACAATAATAATTGAAGATATTGCAATCATATACTTGGTTTTGAATTGATATTTCTTCACTTCACCAAGTGAAAGTTCAATATGTTTATTTTTATTATCAAAATAGTAATAAAGAGGTAAACCAATTAGTGTTAACACTATCGAGGCTATCCCATTTACAGTTTGGTGAATTAACATACCGTATATAACATATCCAGCACCTAAAATAGCGATAAGAGGAATAACTGGATAACCAATTACTTTATAAGGTCTTGGTGTATCAGCAAATTTTTTCCTCGCGATAATTACCCCAATAAAGGTTAACAAATAGAATACCCAAATGGAAAACATTGAAATTTCAGATAAACGATCAGCATCAAGTAGGGTTGAATAAAGGAATGAAAAAACAACCAATATAATAATTGCATTCACTGGTGAACGGCTATCGTCATCAATGGTACTTAAGAATTTTGCTCCAATAATAGTGCCTCGTTCTCCCATACTAAAGATAGTTCGAGATAATGTCATGATATAACCATTAATACCACCTAGAATTGAAACCATAATACCAACAGCAACTAAATTACCACCTAAATGTCCAAACATGCGCTGTGAAGCAACTGCTGAAGCGTCATGGCCAAGCGTAACCATTTCTTGTACTGGAAATATCTTGAACAGTGCAATATTAATACATGCATAAACAATTACTAAAAATATTATGCCTAGAATAATTGCTTTAGGTAATACTTTTGATGGATTACGAATTTCACCAGCAACAGAGGCAACTTGCGCCCATCCATCATAAGCAAATAGCGTTGCCAATATTGCAACTGCAAATGGCGCATAAGTTTCAATACCTTGACCACTAGCACTAAATAGTGCAACTTGCCCATTACCTTTCCATAATCCAAATATTGCTAACAATAAGATTGGGACAAGCTTACAAAAGGTAGCAATCGTTTGCAGATATCCAGCCTGTTTCACGCCTATTGAATTAATGCATGCAATAAGCCCCAAAACACCAGCGCTTACCGCCATACGATAGGCATCATTGATCCCAAATAATAAACAAAATACTGAGCTAAAATAACCAACCAAAGCACCAACTAAAGATGGCGCAAAAAGCACAGTGATCATCCAACCATATAGATGAGAAACTTTAGCTCCATAAATTTTTTCTAAATAAACCAGCATGCCCCCAGTTTTTGGGAACATAACACCAAGTTCACATAACGTTAAACCACCACAAATTGAAAAAATTCCACCAATAATCCACGCTAACAACGCAAAATTATAATCGCCAGCGACTTCTAATACAGCGGGTGGTTTCATAAATGCACCTGCGCCTAAAACCATTCCAACAACTAGTGATAATGCGGAAACTAAACCAAGATCTTTCCGCAAATTATTCTCTAAATTGTGTTCAGACATAAATAACCTCTTAAACTGATCAATAAAGCAAAACTTGCCTATAATAGGACTTTATTTATAAAAAACAAGCAAGATTAACTTTAATCGAAAAAAGCTTTCCAAATCAGAAATTATTATCAATAAAAAAGTCAGCATAAAGCTGACTTTCAATGAGTTAATCACTTAATAATTACTATTTTTTCTTCATTTTCATATCAATAACCATACGACCACGAATTTTACCTGCTTTCATCTCGTCAATCATATCATTGATATCTTCAAGAGGGCGTTTTTCAACCATTGGTACAACTTTACCTTCAGCACTAAAACGAAATGCTTCCGCTAAATCTTCTCGAGTACCAACTAATGAGCCTAACACTTGAATGCCATCTAAAACTGTTTTAGGAATACTTAAATCCATTGTTTCAGAAGGTAACCCCAGAGCCACAACTCGGCCTAATGGACGTACAGAACCAATAGCCTGATTGAATGCTGTTTTAGTAACTGAAGTTACTACCGCTCCATGCACACCACCACCGGTATGTTCTTTAATGTAAGCACCAACATCAGCCACTTTTTTAGGATTGACCACTAAATCAGCACCAAGCTTCTTACATAACTCTAGCTGGCTATCACTGTTACTAATCGCAACAACTTTATTGTTAAAAACATTTTTACCATATTCGATAGCCAAAGTACCAAGTCCACCAATACCAAAAACTGCTAGCCATTGACCAGGTTTAGTGTCAGCAACCTTAATTCCTTTATAAGTAGTTACACCTGCACAAGTCACACTAGTTGCTTGAGCTGGATCTAAGCCATCTGGCACTTTTACCGCATAATCAGCTTTAACAATACATTGCTCAGCCATACCACCATCGACAGTATAACCTGAGTTTAAAGCACTTCGGCAAAATGTTTCGTTACCAGATATACAATATTCACAGGTACCGCAACCTGCATGGAACCATGCAATACTAACACGATCTCCAACCTTCAAACTTTTTACATCAGGTGCAATTTTAGTCACAATACCCACACCTTCATGACCAATTACTCGACCTGGTTTTTTACCGAAATCGCCAGCAGCGACATGAAGATCAGTGTGACAAAGCCCACAATACTCAACCTCAACCAAAGCCTCCCCTGCCTCTAATGGGCGAACAGGAACGTCTTTAATTTCAACTTGACCATCGCATTCTTGTCTAATAACTGCAGCTTTCATTTGTTTCTCCTAAAATAATTACAATTTAAAAATATCACTGGATTCATTTTAAACTATTTATTTAGAAAAAATATGCGCTATTTCACATTTATCAATAAAAATGAGAATTATTCATTATTCCTTTCTATGTACAGCCCTAAATTGTTAAATAGCAAACCTTGATAATTATAAAGGTTCAACAAATTGGATTCATAACCAAACATATACCTAAAAAATAATATAAATATGTGATATTGATATCTCTCATCTTTACTAAAAATTTTTATAGTCAAGGATTTCAATTAATCTTTATGCTAAGGAGGTTCTCAGTATTGTTAGTGAAAGTTGTTCGGGTAAATCTTTATTATCTAATGTAATCATGGGATTACTACCCGATGGTGTTACTACATCTCAAGGAAAGATAAATTTTAATGGTAATAATTTTCTCTCCTACAAATGCGTACAATCCATAGGGAGCATATTAGTATGGTATTTCAAGATCCCATGACAGAATTAAATCCATTTATTAACAACTTACCGGTTGGTGTGGGTATACATAGTTTGTATGAACTTAATAACAGTGACTTCGCTGCAGGATTACAGCACAGTGTTAAAGCTGGTGTAATACGAACAGTTGAGCTTGGCAAGAATCAGTGAAATAGTCTAAATATGATTTTTGAGGAACATAAAAACCCTGTTCCTCAAAATTTTTCTTTTCCCATTGAGGTTAAGCAATATCTTTCGCCACATATTTTTGGCTATTGTTATTAACTAATAAAAATAGTCCAATTAAAGCGCCTAATACAAATAATCCAACCACATAAATAGCCGGTGCCATTTTACTAACAAAATCACTAAAAAATGAAATCAGTAATGGGGTTAAACCACCGGCAATAGCATAAGCCATATTAAATGAAAATGATACGCCACTATAGCGAACCTGAGTTGGGAATACCTTAACCATAAAATAAGCAAAAGAGCCAACAATTCCGACACTAGAACCGGCTAAGAAATAAGTGATAAAGAGAAGATTTGCGTTTTCTAATGATAAATAAAATATAGCAATCATGATAGCAGCAATACTACAACCAATAACCAGCACTTTGCCCATTGAAAACTTATCCATCATCATGCCATAAAACGTACAACTAATGATAAGTCCGATGATAGCTAATATATTGCCTTGCAAGGCTTCAAGTGCTAAAAAACCAAATTGTTTTTGCAATAAAATTGGCGTCATTAACATTATCACCATAATGCCGGCTGATAACACCCAAGTTAGTAACATCGATAAAATAGTTTGTGGTAGATACTGGGTTAAAACGGTTATCACAGGTAATTTTTTAGATAATTCTTCATTCTTACGTTTTTGAATTTCTAGAAAAATAGGTGTCTCTTTTAACCAACGGCGAAGATACATAGCAATTAAGCCAAAAATACCACCAATAATGAATGGAATTCGCCAACCCCAATCGTTCATTTGTTCTATTGATACACTTTTACTCATTATGGTAGATACTAATGAACCTAGCAAAATACCTAAACTTAAACCACTGGTTAAAATACCACAGGCTAGGCCAATTTTATTTTTAGGAACATGTTCAGCAACAAATGTCCACGCCCCAGGCACTTCACCACCTACCGCAAGCCCCTGGCATAATCGCATCATTAAGAGTAATAATGGTGCAAAAATACCGATATTGGCATAAGTAGGTAAACAACCAATAAATAATGTTGGTAACGCCATTAATAGAATACTAAGTGTAAACATTCTTTTGCGGCCAAACATATCACCAAAGTGAGCCATCACAATACCACCAAAAGGACGAATCAAATAACCAGCAGCAAATATGCCAAAAGTTTGAACTTGACTTAACCATGCTGGCATATCATCCGGAAAAAATAGATGGCTTATCGTAATTGAAAAAAAGACAAATATAATAAAATCATAAAATTCTAATGCACCACCTAATGCTGATAGAGCTAAGGTTTTATAATCTTGATTATTTAATGTTCGCACATTTGTAACTATTGTAGAATCTGGCATAATCATCCCTGTAAACATTTTTTTACAAACAGTCTATTAATCTGTACTAATATACCGGAACAAATTGCCATTTAAAAGAAAATATCAAAAAGTTCACACAAAATTAAAACTAGCACTAAATGATTAATAATTAGCCAAATAAAAACCTACAATGAAAAAATCTTATTAAATGGAGAGTTTTAAAATGGCAACAAAATGCATTTCTCGTGGAAAATTCAACCGTATGCAACAATTATCTAACCAAGATGGCGTAATTGCAGCATTAGCAATCGATCAGCGTGGTTCTATGGTAAAAATGATGCAAAATGCTGTAGGTCAAGAACGTTATAATATTGATATGGTGTATGAATTTAAAGAGCTTGTTTCTCAGGAATTAACCAAATATGTTAGTGCCATTTTACTGGATGAAGAACTCGGTTTTAAAGGCATGGCAGCAAAAAATAAAAATGCTGGTTTAATTATGTCTTATGAAAAAACTGGCTACGATGCCAATACACCAGGACGTTTACCAGATATTTTACCGGAAGATTCACTTCAACGTTTATTAAAAAAAGGAGCTGATGCCGCAAAAGTACTGGTCTATTATAATCCTGACGATCCGCAAGATATTTTAGATAAAAAACACGCCTTTTTAGAACGTTTAGGCAATGAAGCGCGGGCGGCCGACATTCCAGTATTTGTTGAGCCCATTGTTTATGATAATGTAGTAACTGATGATAAAAGCCCTGAATTTGCCAAAATTAAACCACAAAAAGTGATCAAAACCATTGAAGAATTTACTAAAGATCACTATTACATCGATATCTTAAAAGTAGAAGTACCAGTGCTATTTAAAAACGTTGCAGGATTTAATGATAATAATCCTGTAGTTTATTCACAACAAGAAGCTGCCGATTATTTCAAACAAGCAAGTGATGTTGCGACTCGTCCTTTCATCTATTTAAGTGCAGGCGTACCAACCAAAACTTTCCATGAAGAACTCATTTTTGCCGGAGAGCACGGCGCCAAATATAGCGGTATTCTCGGTGGTCGAGCTACTTGGTTTGAAGGTATTGAAGCATATGCTAAAAATGGTAAAGATGGCTTAAAACGTTGGCTTGATACTATTGGACGTGAAAATGTTGAACAACTCAATAAGATTTTAAAACAATATGCAACCCCATGGTACGATGTATATGGTGGTAAAGACAAGATTGAAATTATTGATCTTAAATTAAGTAATTAATCGTTTTTGTAGAGATTTAAATAAATAACTTAAATAACAGATAAGAGTACAAGTTTTATTCCTATTTTTCTTGTACTCTTGTTATTAAATGAACAATTTGCCTATTATTTAATCATCATTTTTGTATACAATAGGATTCTACTTTTTGTTAAACCGCCTGATCAAAAAACAGGTTTACCTTGCTTAGTTCAGCCATTGAATCTAAATAGGCTTTAATTTTTGTAGGGAAAATGAGACCTTTAACACAGGTTAAATTGCGTAATATCGGAAATAAACATATATCATCCCAAGATAATGTGCCATTACATGCATTCGATGTCACAATTAATGGTTCAAGCTGATTTAATAAATCAGATATCTTAGCAATTAATGCATCAGTTTCGGCAAGGCAATCAGCAAACGAACCCAATTTTTTACTCTTATTTGTAATAAAATTATCAATAGCAGCTTGAGTGGCAAATTCAGCTAAGCCTAATTTTACATATCGTGGACACTCTAACTTATAATCATATTGTTGAAATTGTTTAATTAATGCTTCAATTTCTGGATTTTTAACTCCACTTAAGATAGGGCCTTTACCATAATTACTATCAACATAAGCAACAATATCAAGACTTTCTGGCATATAGCTACCATCTTCCTTTTGTAAGATTGGCACCATTTTTTCACCAATCATACTTGTCGGTGATTTAACATCATCACTGAGAAAGACATGCTGTTCAACTGGAATATTTTTTAAACCAAAAATCATTCTTGCCCGTACGCAAAAAGGACAATGTTCATAAATATACAATTTCATATTCTTCTCCTAAAGCAATCAATGACCCATAACAAAAGAGCCAGCCCTAAAAACAGTATAAAAACCGATCCTGCAGCATATAGCGCTTTAACATATCCAACCCTAACCACATTAATAAAAGGATATGGATATTGATTAGTAAGATAACCCCGTATGAAAATATAAATACCATAAATTAACATCGACAAAAACGAACCAACAATGACATTAAACTGAATTCGTCGAAATGGACCCCAAACTAACCAACTTAATATACCAATAACCGGTAGAATCACATGTAAACTTTCATTGGTAAACTGTAATAAAGTATTAGGTGGTTTATGTATTCCCCTCAAAATTAAGTTATAAACTATTGCGGTTATAATCACCCCGACTAAGCCATTTAGTCGTATCACCTTGAAACTATATCGATTACAGTTGGGATTGAAAGTTAAACATAGACAACTAAATGCAAACATTAGATTGGAAAGTACCGTAAAAAAACTGTAGTAAAATATTATTCGCCCAGTTGGGGTACTTGGTTGCCAAGGTCTTAGCTGCGTATGCCAATAAATATAAGTTTCAATACCAATAATAAAAAAAGCATATAATGCAATAAAAAGATTAATATTTCGTTTTAACATAACTTATCATAAAAAATAACAGATAATTCAGTATATAGTAGGCAATAGAAAAGATACAAAATATTATTGCAATATCAACTAAAGTTAATGTTTTCATTGACCAAACATTCAATTTTATGCATTTCAATTGCAATAATAATGTGACAACTTCAAGTTATTGACAGTTAGTATATAATATTAACAACTATTGAAAATGAGTTGGTTTTTAATGTCTGATAAAGATATATCATCACAAAATAAAATATTAATTGAACAATTTCTAGACTCAATCTGGTTAGAACGAAATCTTGCTGAAAATACAATTGAATCTTACAAACTGGATCTCTTCGCACTAAGCCAATCACTACAATTACAAAAAGTTAACTTTCTCACGGCACAATCCACTAACTTACAGGAATTTTTACTACAACGAGTTAAAGATGGTTATAGAGCAAGTAGTTCGGCACGTTTATTAAGTGCGACTAAACGTTTTTTTCAATATTTATATCAAGAAAACTATCGTACCGATGATCCATCAGCTATATTGTCATCACCAAAATTACCAAAAAAATTACCTAAAGACTTAACTGAATCACAGGTTGATGCCCTACTAGAATCACCAAGTATTGATGATCCAATTGAACTAAGAGATAAAGCTATGTTAGAGGTGCTTTATGCTACAGGATTACGAGTCTCAGAATTAGTTAACTTAGAAATTAGTGATGTCAGCCTAAGGCAAGGAGTAGTGAGAGTTATAGGCAAAGGCAACAAAGAGCGTTTAGTTCCTTTAGGAGAAGAAGCAATCTATTGGCTTGAATACTATTTCAAATATGCACGCAATGATCTACTAAAAAATGGGCCAGTTGATGTACTTTTTCCAAGTCGTTTAGGCAAGAAAATGACACGACAGACATTCTGGCATAGAATCAAATATTATGCCATACTAGCAGGCATTAATATTGAAGCCCTTTCACCTCATGTACTTAGGCACGCCTTTGCAACGCATTTGCTTAATCATGGCGCCGATTTGCGAGTAGTACAAATGTTACTAGGGCACAGTAGTTTATCAACTACACAAATTTATACACATGTTGCAACAGAAAGATTAAAACAATTGCACAGCAAACATCATCCTCGTGCATAACAGTTTATATAACTAAGGATAACTGAATGAAAAAATTAGTCATAAGTTTAGGTTTAGCATTAATCTCAACTTCAGTATTAGCCAATAACGCCGATATCACCAAATCGATGGAAAAATTAGGTTTTTCTAATAAAGAAATTACTATCGAAAATAATCCAGTACAAGGATTGAAAAGTGTTATCACACCTGAGGGTATTTTCTATGTAACAGATGATGGTAAATTTTTAACTCAAGGACCAATCTATAGTCTTGAAGGTGGTGAACCAGTAAATATTGCCAACAGTAATAACTTAAAATTACTGAAATCAATTGAAAAAGATGCCATTGTTTATAAAGCACCAAAAGAAAAATATATTATTTCAGTTTTCACCGATTATACTTGTCACTATTGTAAATTACTTCATGAAAATATAAATCAATACTTAGATGCGGGTATCTCAGTGCACTATTTTGCATTTCCTCGAGCCGGTGCTGATAGTGATGTAGGCAAAAATATGCAATCTATTTGGAGTGTTGCCGATCGTAAAGCTGCTTTTGATAATGCCTATAAGGGTAATTCAATTTCTCCGGCGAATAGTATGGTGCCTTACGTAACACAACAATTTAATGTTGGTAAAAAATTAGGTATCAGTGGTACCCCAGCATTATTACTACCGGATGGGCAATTAGTTTCAGGCTATGTTCCTGCTGATAAATTAATCGAAATATTAAAAAAGAAAGCTAAAAATTAGTACTTTATAATTTCTAATAATTAAAATTCAGATAAAAATAAGAATGTATGTTAGCGCACATGCGCTAACATTTAAAATATGAAAAGTAAATTAACACACCGCCAATTACCTGAAGTACTACCTAAATTGTCACCAGATATTCCACTCTTATTGCAACGAGTCTATGCATTACGTGGAATAACATCTATGCAAGAATTAGATTATACCACTCGTAATTTATGCAACTATGACAACTTAGACGGTACCCATACTGCTGTCGAAATTGTTTATTCAGCTATGCAGAATAATAAACGGATTATGATTGTCGGTGATTTTGATACTGATGGCGCAACCAGTACTGCATTAATGATAAAAGCATTAAAAAAGATGGGATGTAAACATGTCGATTATATCATTCCTAATCGATTTGATGATGGATACGGTTTAAGTATAAGTGTGGTAAAAAGAGCACTGTCAAAAAAAGCCGATCTGATTATTACTGTTGATAATGGTGTTTCGGCTATTGAGGCGGTTGAATTTGCAAAACAATCAAACTTAACTGTAATAATTACAGATCATCACTTGTGTTCAGAGCAATTACCAGCAGCTGATGCTATCATTAATCCTAATTTACCAAACAGCTCTTTTCCATCTAAGCACTTAGCTGGTGTTGGTGTAGCATTTTATTTTATGTTGGCATTACGGGCAAAGCTGCGTAAAGAAAACTGGTTTGCTAGCAATAAGTTAGCAGAATATAACATTACCAACTTGCTAGACTTAGTTGCGCTTGGCACGATTGCCGATGTGGTAAAACTTGACCGCAATAATCGTATATTGGTTCATCAAGGAATTAGCCGTATTCGAGCCGGTTATTGTTGTGAAGGAATCAAAGCATTATTAGATATCTCTAGACGAGATCCTCTTACGTTAACTTCCACAGATCTTGCCTATTACATAGCCCCAAGGCTAAATGCAGCTGGGCGAATGGATAGTATGTCGCTTAGCGTGGAATTACTGCTATGTGAAGATTATGATAGTGCCATTAAACAAGCAACTGATCTTGATACACTTAACCATGATCGGAAACTGATTGAACAAACAATGTATCAAGAAGCGTTATCCTATATTGAACAAGTAGAACAGAAAAATTCTACTTTTCCGAACGCATTAGTTGTACATCATCCGCAGTGGCATCAAGGTATTATCGGTATTGTATCGGCACGTTTGAAAGATAAACATTATCGTCCAGTTATATGTTTTGCCTCTACTGAAGATGGATTATTAAAAGGTTCCGGACGATCAATAGAGGGGATTCACTTACGAGACATACTTGATAAACTCAATGAGAGATATCCCGATATTCTAGTGAGCTTTGGTGGACATGCCATGGCAGCTGGATTAAGCATTCAAGAAAAAGATTTAGATCAATTTAGCGCACATTTTGAAGCATTGATAACTGAACAACTCGATTTAGATGTACTCGAACAAATCATTGAAACCGATGGTGAGATAGATAATCAAGATTTTAATTATGCAATAGCTAAACAATTAAAAGAGTCTGGTCCATGGGGTGAAGGATTTACAGAACCAACATTCGATGGTGATTTTATTGTGCATCAACAACGTTTATTTGCTGAAAAACATCTTAAATTAGTATTAGAACCAAAAAACGGTGGTCCAATTATTGAAGGCATATGTTTCAATGTAAATTTAACCCAATGGCCAGATAATACAATAAAAATTGTAAAAATTGTCTATCAACTAGATGTTAATGATTTTCGTGGTAATCAGGCGGTAAAATTGATGATTAGACATATTTGGCCTATCGCATAAGCGAGTAAAATCGACTATAATTATAGTTTTCTACAAAAATCAAATCAGTTAACTAAAAGATACTGGCAACAGATAAGTATTATCATCAGTACAATATTTTATACAACATTAAGGACCAAAAAATGCATATTCATATACTTGGGATTTGTGGCACATTTATGGGAGGCATTGCATTAATCGCTCGCTCATTGGGTCATAAAGTCACGGGTTCAGACAAAAATGTTTACCCACCAATGAGTACGCTACTACAAAAAGAACATATTGATATTATTGAAGGAGATGATCCTTCACAATTAAACCCTATTCCGGATCTGGTAATTATTGGTAATGCCTTATCAAGAGGCAATCCTTGTGTTGAATATATTTTAGATAACAACATTCCTTATATTTCTGCTCCTCAATGGCTACATGACAACGTTTTACGTGAACGATGGGTAATCGCTGTTGCTGGAACGCATGGTAAAACAACAACAGCAGGTATGGTTAACTGGATTTTAGAGAAACAAGGCTATAACCAAGGTTTTGTTATTGGTGGCGTACCAGGTAATTTTGAAGTATCAGCAAGGCTAGGTGAAGGTAACTTTTTCGTTATTGAAGCCGATGAATATGATTGTTCATTTTTTGATAAACGTTCTAAATTTATGCATTATTGCCCAAAAACGTTAATTATGAACAATTTGGAATTTGATCATGCAGATATTTTTGATGATCTCAGTTCAATTCAAAAACAATTTCATCACTTAGTTCGTTTAGTGCCTAGTAAAGGGTTGATAATTTCCCCGCAAGAAGATGTCAATTTAAAACAAGTTTTAGCGAAAGGTTGTTGGAGTGAGCAATCATTCACCGAATCAGAAAATGGCTGGATGGCGAAAAAAATCGCTAATGATGCGAGCCAATTTACTGTTTACTTTAACAATGAACAGGTTGGTGAAGTTAACTATTCTCTTGTTGGTGAACATAATATGCATAATGCCTTAATGGCTATTGCAGCGGCACATAATGTCGGTATTAAACCAGCTGATGCTTGTTTAGCACTTGGATCGTTTTTGAATGCCAAAAGACGTTTAGAGTTATATGGCGAAGTTAATGATATTGAGATTTATGATGATTTTGCCCATCACCCAACTGCAATATTAGCAACTTTAGAAGCATTACGCAGCAAAATTGGGGCAAATCGACGAATATTGGCAGTTTTAGAACCTCGTTCGAATACCATGAAACTAGGCATATCGAAAGATGAACTTGCGCCATCATTAGGTCGTGCAGATGAAATATATATGTTTCAACCAGAACAACTACCTTGGTTAGTTGCTGATGTGGTTGATGCTTGTATTCAACCGGCTTATTGGTCTGGTGATATTGATTTATTAGTTGAGATGATTATTAAATCAGCTAAACCAACTGATGCAATCTTGATTATGAGTAATGGTGGTTTTAATGGTATTCATAATAAGATTTTAGAAAATCTGCAAAAACAGCAAATAAAAGACAAACAAGAAGAAAAATTGCGACATTAATAACTACATTCCAATATGACATGTCATTTTTAGTGGCATGTCATCGCTATATATTTTAATCCATTATATTATCTTTTATTAGGTATGAATCTACATAGGTTATACAAATAATAACTTATTTGCTAAGAACTAATTGGCGAACAAGATAAATACTGTGAATAAATAAGCTAGTTATCAATAGCTATAACTAGACAGATAATTAGAAAATCGAATAATATAAACATTATTTATTATTTCTAAATAATAAGGAAAAACGCCTTTATAAGTACTAATTAGGACGATTTAACTGATAAATTGATAATCTAATAAATTTATCTGTAATTACTGTTGATTAATAGAATAACTAATGCACCATTTATTTATATTAGACATGGTATTAAATCTCCGCTTATAAAATTGAGGATAGTACATGAATGACACTACCGACATGATTAAAATGTTATGTCGCAGAATAAAAATGGCAAGAATTGAGAAAAATTTATCACAGCTAGAGCTGGCTAATAAAGCCCAAATAGGTATTGCCACAATAAAACGTATTGAACATGGAGAATCAATTACTTTACAAACATTAATTGCTGTCTTAAAAGGCTTAGATGAACTTGACCAACTGAACAATTTATTGGCCTATAATGAAATAATGCATAAAACATCATCAGAACAACCAAAACGAAAAAAGCGTTGTTTCAAAAAAGACGAAAAAATAGATATGTTAGTAAATAATGATTTTCTACGTTCAAAAGTTAATACAATGCGTTGGAAATACTAAGTTGATTGGCTATTTTCGCCGATTTTATATCGGCGAAAATAAACAAAATATCTAAAATTAATTACAGTGAACCGTAATAGCTAATCCACCACGCGATGTTTCACGATATTTAGCATTCATATCCTTTCCTGTTTCATACATGGTTTCAATAACTTTATCTAAGGATACTTTTGCAACAGTCGTTCTTCTTAACGCCATTCGAGTGGCATTGATTGCTTTTACTGCAGCTATTGCATTACGTTCAATACAAGGAACTTGAACTTGTCCTGCAACTGGATCACAGGTTAAACCCAAATTATGTTCCATCGCTATTTCAGCAGCCATACAAACCTGCTGAGGGTTTCCTCCTAAGAGTTCAGCCAAACCTGCTGCAGCCATAGAACAAGCAACCCCCACTTCACCCTGGCAACCAACTTCGGCACCAGAAATAGAAGCATTCATTTGGTAAAGTTGCCCTATAGCACCACAAGTCAGGAAAAAACGAATATAGATATCAGGTGTTACCGGATTGATAAATTTATTATAATAAGCAATTACAGCAGGTATAATACCACAAGCACCATTTGTTGGAGCTGTTACCACTCGCCCACCAGCAGCATTTTCTTCACTAACCGCGAGAGCAAACATATTAACCCAATCAATAATAACCATTGGGTCATTAATAATACCATCTTTTGTGGTCGATAATTGCCGATATAATGAAAATGCTCGACGTGGAACTTTAAGTGGTCCAGGTAATAAACCTTCTGTATTCATTCCGCGTTTAATACAATCTAAAATTGTTCCGCCCACTCGCTCAAAATAGTTTTCTATTTCTTCATATGTATGTAACTGTAACTCATTCTTCATCATTATGCTGGAAATAGACAATGAATTATCTTCACAGAGATTAAGTAGCTGTGCTGCTGATGAAAAAGAATATGGTAACTTTACTGAATTTTGCTCTTCCTGACCAAATTTCTCTTCTTCAACAATTTTACCACCACCAACAGAATAATACGTTTTTTGTAATAATAACGTCTCTCCATTATAAGCACTCAATGTCATACCATTTTCATGTAATGGTAAAAATTTTGAATGAAATACCATACATTGATCGAGAGGAAAATCAATTCCATACCTATTATTATAAATTGATAATCGATTGGTCTGAGTCACTGTTTCTATAAATAATGGAATATTATCGATATCCACACTATCAGGCTTTTCGCCAGCTAATCCCATAATAATGGCAATATCAGTTTGATGCCCTTTACCTGTTAATGATAAAGAGCCGTAAACATCAGCAACAATTTTAGTAACCGACGACATCAAATTTGCACTAATCAACTGATCAATGAAGATTTTTCCTGCTATCATTGGTCCCACTGTATGAGAACTAGAAGGACCTATACCGATTTTAAATATTTCAAATACTGAACTCATATTTTCCCTTTTTTATACCTAATTTTAAATCGATAACAATTATCAATATTATAAATTATAACTGTGAGCAAAAATGCAGTAAAACCTATAAATTTATACAAGTAATTTCAAATCTTATGTTAAGATTTCCGCAAATAAATTATTTGCCACTAACTCCTTCTATTGATCAATAAAATAATCGACTTTACTACATAACATAAACAGTTATGGTTTTTAATTAATGCAAATTTAAATTAAATTATAAATGGCTGCTGAAATCGCAATCATTCCCATAACAACAATAAATATATTACTAATTTTACCTTTATACTTTTGTAATATAGGCAATCTATGGATTGCGTACATTGGCATTAAAAATAGTAATATCGCTAGAATTGGACCACCTAATGATTCAATTAACCCCAAAATACTTGGATTTAGTGTCGCAATACCCCATGCAGTAATTAACATAAAAGCAATGGCAATTTTATCGAGTTTTTTTGGCGAAATTGTTTTATTACAGCTACGTAGTGCCTTATTAACAAGACCATTAAATCCTTCTTTACCACCTAAATAGTGACCTAAAAATGATTTAGCCATAGCAATAAAGGCAATTGGAGGACCAATGTACTCAATTACTGGTGAATTAAATCGATTAGCTAAATAAGATAATGTTGAAATATTTTGAGCTTTTGCATCTAATAGCTCTGCAGGGGTTAGGCAAAGCGCACAACTAAAGACAAAAAACATGACAGTAACCACCATCATAATATTACTAGCCGCAATAATTTTACTACATTTAGGTTCAGCAAATACTTCACCATATTCTCTACGTTTAGCTACGGCTAAAGATGAGATAATAGGTGAATGATTAAATGCAAATACCATTACAGGTATAACTAGCCATAGTGTCATTAAAATACTACGTCCACCTTCATTAGCTGTATTACTAAATGAAAAATTTGTGAAAAGTTCACCATTCCATTCAGGAATTAAAAACAAAGCCAAAATCATTAACACAGCAATAAAAGGAAAAACCAATATTGACATAACTTTAACAATAAGTTCTTCACCAAAATGTACAATCATCATTAAAAAAGCAACTAAAAAGAATGAAAGCAAAGCTCGAGGAGGAGGCTCCATGCCTAATTGATGAACTATAAAGCTATCAACAGTATTAGTAATACCGACACTATAAACTAATAAAATCGGATAAATCGCAAAAAAATAGAGTAGTGTTATCCAATTTCCTGCAGTGCGTCCAAATGCTTCTTCAACCACTACTGTTATATCACCATCAGGGCTTTTGCCCGATAAAACAAACCGACACAAAGCTTGATGAGCAAAGAATGTCATTGGGAAAGCAAGGACTAACATCACCAATAACGGGATTAATCCTCCGACTCCTGCATTGATAGGAAGAAATAGTACCCCCGCTCCAATAGCTGTTCCATAAAGGCTAAGCATCCATAATGTATCACTTTTACGCCATTTCGGTAATTTCGATGAGCTTTTATCTTCAAATATGTCCTTATTAATCGTATGTCCCATATTGAATATCTCCTTAATCTAAAATTCGCGCGTATGATATCAATAATTAAACTTTTGTAGTGTGACCTTCATCACATTAAACACAAAATTATTCAATATAATCAACAAGATAATAATATCTATTTTGATACTTAAGCCCCTTAAATTTGTTAAAGAATCATTTTTGATACCTATAAATAAGTAATCTGACAAAATTTATGTTTGAATTGAGTTTTAATCGATAAGTAATAACAGAGCCATTACTCATTATTTTAGTTAAAAACAATAATAAAATTATTTTGGTATCCTAATATTTAAAAGAATCTAAGTCATAAATAACGTTGATTTATAGTATTTGTAATATGGGGTATGTGATCAAGATTAGCGTTATTAAGTTTCTCAAAATAAGACACAAGAAAACTTATTCGTAATGATAAGTAAACAACGAATTATATTTAGTACTATATTATGCTGATAATAATTGCCTAATCAGACTATTAATTAAGATTAAATTATTAGCATAAAAAATTTTTGAGGAACGGGGTTTTTGACAACTAATTTTAGTTAAAAACTCTCAAAATTTTTATATCGAATCATAGTAACAAACAACACCTAAATCTGACCGTATAATTTCCATAAAGCCACCAGACAATATTTCAGATGTGTCGTGGAAAAAACTAGGTTTTTCTTTTAATATCAATTTACCATAAAACTTATTTTCAAAATATAAATCGCCATCATCAGTAATGGTAAAATGGTCATCAGGCTGAATAAAACTATCACAAGGACATTCCATTATATATTCCGTTGTATTAGACAGTCGACTACAACCATCAGTTCGCCAAGAAAACTCTAATACCTCTTGATAACTTAAATCAAACAGATGATATTTAGTACATTTAATCGGTAAATATAAAATAAGTACAGCTAAGAAGAGAAAAAATAAACGTTGTTTTAATTTAGGTATATTCAATTTGTCCATATTGTTTAGTAACTTATTCTCAATAAAAGAAAATTTATCATATATAAACATTTATAACCATATTTACTAATAAAATTACTTTTGTGTTGCGCTTGGTACTGCTAAACTAGCTAACATTTTTATTATATTTATATATAAATTATTTTTCGGGATAAATGTATGCGAACCAGTAAATATCTTCTATCTACATTAAAAGAAACGCCAGCAGATGCTGAAGTAATTAGCCATCAATTAATGTTACGTGCCGGTATGATCCGTAAAGTTGCTGCCGGATTATATACATGGCTACCCACAGGTTATCGTGTACTAAAAAAAGTCGAAAATATTGTTCGTGAAGAGATGAATAAAGCCGGTGCAATTGAAGTATTAATGCCGGTGGTACAACCTGCCGATATATGGCAAGAAAGTGGCCGTTGGGAACAATATGGTCCTGAATTATTACGTATTAAAGATCGTGGCGATCGTGATTTTGTCTTAGGGCCAACTCATGAAGAAGTGATCACTGACTTACTACGTAATGAAGTGAGTTCTTATAAGCAATTACCGCTAAATGTTTATCAAATCCAAACTAAATTCCGCGACGAAGTCCGCCCTCGTTTTGGTGTGATGCGCTCACGTGAATTTATTATGAAAGATGCATACTCGTTCCACACCTCGCAAGAATCATTACAAGAAACTTATGATGATATGTATAAAGCTTACAGTGCAGTATTTACTCGGGCTGGCTTAAATTTTAGAGCGGTACGTGCTGATACAGGCTCAATTGGTGGTAACTGGTCACATGAATTTCAAGTATTAGCGGATAGTGGCGAAGATGATATTGTCTTTTCAACGGAATCCGATTATGCCGCCAATATTGAAATGGCACAAGCACAAGCACCAACTCAAACTCGCCAATCTCCAACCAAAGAGATGCAATTAGTTGATACTCCAAATGCCAAAACTATAGATGAATTAGTAGCACAATTCAATTTACCAATTGAAAAAACCGTTAAAACGTTAATGGTTAAAGCCACTAAAGAGAGTGGTCACCAACTTGTAGCTTTATTAGTCCGTGGTGATCATACGTTAAACGAAATCAAAGCGGAAAAAATCGATATTGTTGCGTCTCCAATTGAATTTGCAACCGAAGATGAAATTCGTGCCTTAGTCAATGCAGGACCGGGCTCTTTAGGACCAATAAACCTAAATATGCCAATGATTATTGACCGTGATGTTGCTGTAATGAGTGATTTTGCTGCCGGTGCCAATATTGACCATAAACATTACTTTAATATCAATTGGCAACGCGATGTGGATTTACCACGTATCGAAGATATTCGTAATGTGGTCGAAGGTGATATTAGCCCGGATGGCAAAGGCACATTGCAAATTAAACGAGGTATTGAAGTTGGGCATATCTTCCAACTTGGTACTAAATATTCAGAAGCCATGAAAGCAACTGTCCAAGGTGAAGATGGACAAAATCATGTGATGATCATGGGTTGTTATGGTATTGGCGTTAGCCGAATAGTTGCCGCTGCAATCGAACAATGCCATGACGATCGTGGAATTATTTGGCCAGAAGCCATAGCACCATTTAGCGTTGTTATTATTCCAATGAATATGCACAAATCTGAAAGAGTACAAGCGACTGCAGAAAAACTTTATGCCGATCTACAAGCTGCCGGTATTGAAGTATTATTTGACGACCGTAAAGAGCGCCCTGGTGTAATGTTTGCTGATGCTGAATTAATTGGTATTCCACATACAATTGTTATTGGTGACCGTAACCTTGATAGTGGCAATGTAGAATATAAACATCGTGCTGGTGGAGATAAAGAATTGGTAAAAGTAGATCAAATCCTTGAATTTATTAAAAGCCGTCAACAATAAACACAAAAATAAACAATTGTAGTAATGGTAAATAGAACACAACAAGTAATGGCTCTCTTTGGTTTGCAAATTACCCAAATAGTGAACATTATTTTGTTGTGTTGCTTGATTTTTTATTAGCAGTTGTCAGTCGAAATTAATTCAAACCTCATTGTGAATAACTTTTATCAAGTACCTAACGATATATATCGCTTGAACAATCCTCGTTAAAACAGATAAAACAGCTTGATAAACTTAGCATTAAAACCATAATTAATCTGCGATATGGCATAGTGATCGAGATAAAGTTGTCAATACTGGCATTACTGAAGTTTGGATCAATATGCGAGCAGGAAATATTTCTGATAAAAAATAATTCAAATTCTTAAAACAATCAAAAATTCCCCTAAACTGAGATTAATTCATTGTTGGCATAGCAGTGACCGCACAGGCGTAGTTGTTGCTATGTATCGCTTAATTTTTCAAAACTGGAATAAACGTCAAGTTGTTGATGAATTAATGTAACCTGAGTTTAGAAATCATTAAAATATTTATCCCAATATCAAAAACTACATTAAGAATGTTGATATTGATGTTGAATAAATTCGCTATGCAGCATTGGAATAACATCATTATTTAATCGAGTAAATAAAATAATATAGAAGTAATAGCTCAAATTGATAAAATATTCAAAGTGATATTGTCTTTTTTTTAAGCTAGAATACTTAATTATTAATCTTTTTTATGAGTTAAAAGTATGTTAAAAAAAGCAATCGCATTAATAGTATCTACGTCGTTATTATTGCAAAATGCATCGATCGTTTATGCAGATAACATCAAGCTACCCGATATGGGCACCGCAGCTGCAGCTACATTAAGTATCGGGCAAGAAAAAGAGATGGGCGATTATTATATGCGCTTGTTACGTGGTAGTGCTCCGATTATTAATGATCCGGTTTTAAATCAATACATCAATGATTTGGGGAAAAAATTAGTTTCCAAATCTGAATCAGTACAAACGCCTTTTCACTTTTATGTTATGAGAAGTAATGTACTTAATGCCTTTGCATTCTTTGGTGGCAATGTCGTCGTTCATTCAAAATTAATATTAGATACCGATAATGAAAGTCAATTAGCGTCAGTAATGGCTCATGAAATCGGGCACGTGACACAACGTCATTTAGCACGAGCAATGGAGGCTCAAAATAGTAATAGTCCTTACGTTTGGGGCGCCACACTAGGTTCGTTATTGCTAACTTTAGCCAATCCAGAAGCTGGTATGGCGGCAATGACAACCACTATGGCGAGCTCAACACAAAGTATGATTAGTTTTACCCAATCAAATGAACAAGAGGCGGATAGAGTTGGGCTTAGAACATTAACTAAAGCTGGATTTGATCCTTATGCTTCTTCTGAGTTTTTACAAAAACTAGCGGATCAAAGCCGCTTTAGCAGTAAGCCACCTGAAATCTTAATGACTCACCCTTTACCTAATAGTCGTTTATCCGATATTCGTAATCGTTCATTACAATACTCAAAAAAGAATGTTACGCCATCTTTAAATTATTATTTAGCCAAAGCTAGAATAGCAATATTGATGAGTAATAAAACTAATGCAAGAATATTGATTGAAGATTATCGTAAACTGAATAATGAACAAAGTAAAATAGCAGTAATTTATGCTAATGCTTTAGTTGATTACAATAATAATAATTACCCAAAAGCCAAACAACAATTACAACCATTATTAGATAATGATCCAAATAATATCTGGTATATTGATCTAATGACGGATATTGATTTAGCACTTAATAATAGTAGTGCAGCAATTACTCGTCTTCAATCAGCATTAAAAAGATCACCTGATAGTTCCGCATTACAACTAAATCTAGCTAACGCTTATGTAAAAGCTCGAAATTACCAGCAAGCAGTGAGTTTATTACATCGTTATACTTTTGATCACAATGATGACACTAACGGTTGGGATTTGTTAATAACTGCTTATGGTGGACTAAAGTCAAGAGCTCAAGAGATGAGCGCACGGGCAGAGTCAGTGGCACTAGAAGGAAAGTTTCCTGATGCGATTCGATTATTAACTAATGCTAAAACTCAAGCAAAAGGTAATCAAACCTTAATTGCAAAAATTGATGCCAGAATTAATCAATTAAAACAGTTGCAAAAACGTTATGCTGTTTATAGTAGGAGATAGACTCGTATTTCAGGCTAATGTTACTAATAGCATTAGCCTGAAAATGTCACAAAAAATAGTAATTAATCGTCTAAATGATCAACATTATTATAAAACTTAACTGAATATTCACCCTCTTGTTGCTCGTTATTCTGTTTATAATTAACCACGCTAATACTAGTATTTAACATTCGTGGGAAATAGTTTTCATCACGATGTTGACGCCAATCGCCACCATTTAAAACACAAAGTAATATTCGTAATACCGTACCATGTGATACAACTAAAATATTACCATTATCTTGCGGTGCATTTTTAACAATTTCATTTAAAGCATTTTTCATACGAGAAAGTACATCAAGGTAATTTTCACCTTGATTAACAGATGCATCAAACTTTTCTGGTTCAGTTAAATAGGTATTAAATTCTGGGAATTCTTTTTTTAGTGAAGGCACATGTCTACCTTCCCAAAGACCAAAATCCATTTCCCGCAAACCTTCCAGTTCAAAAGAAGGAATTACATTGTCATTTTCGTTAATAATATAATCCCGAGTTTCCATTGCACGTTGTTGAGGGCTAGAATAGGCTTGTATAAATGGTATATTTTTAAGATGCTTTCCGGTTATCTTGGCGCCTAAAATGCCATTTTCAGTTAGAGGTGAGTTTTGTGACCCCTGCATCTGATCTTTAATATTCCATTCTGTTTGACCATGTCTAATTAAGTATAAATTAAGATCTTTCATGCTTATTAATTACCTTCTCATTTTAATCATTCTGTTTGTTGATATTTATCATCTCTAATCTTTGTCAAACAATTTTGCAATACATCATCCAACGGGGCATGTAATTGCATCTCCTGTAAAGTTTTCGGATGAATAAATTTTACATTAGCGGCATGTAAAAATAATCGATTAAGTTTACTATCAGTTAATAATGCATCAAATTGACTATCACCATAGCGATCATCAAATGCAATCGGATGATTAGCATATTGAGTATGCACACGAATTTGGTGAGTACGACCAGTTACTGGGCTCGCCTTAACTAAGGTTGCAAAACCGAAGCGTTCTTCTACTTTAAATCTCGTTTCTGAAGGTTTTCCTTCGGCATTCACTTTAACCACTCGTTCACCACTTTTAAGAACATTTTTTAGTAATGGTGCTTGTACAACTTTGCATTCAGAAGGCCAATTACCTTTCACTAAAGCTAAATAATTCTTTTGCATCTGTTTCAAACGTAATTGTTCATGCAGTGACTTTAACGCAGAACGTTTTTTCGCAATCAATAAAATACCTGATGTTTCGCGGTCAATTCGATGCACTAATTCTAAAAATTTCGCTTCTGGTCGTAAGGCTCTTAATCCTTCAATAACACCAAAACTTAGACCACTACCACCATGTACGGCAATTCCAGATGGTTTATTAATGGCTAAAATTACATCATCTTCATAAATGATCGCTTTCTCCAAATCAGCAACTTTATTTAGTTTTGTGGAAATCTCAGGCACCGTTTTTTCGGAAACGCGTATAGGTGGGATACGCACTTCATCACCAATAGCTAACTTGTATTCTGGTTTTATTCTTTTTTTGTTAACACGAACTTCACCTTTTCTAAGTATGCGATAAATCATACTTTTAGGCACACCTTTAAGATATGTAATAAGAAAGTTATCAATGCGTTGCGCTTCATTTTCTTCACTAATTGTGACAAATGAAACTTGTTGTTTTGTTTGTTGAACTTTTGAGTCCATAAGAAAAGATTAATCCACCGTTAATAAATAAAAGTCGTTTCACATTATTAAAAAATAAACTACACTACTACTGGCTAAAAATTAATATCGATTAATTTCAATAAAATGAATATAAAACGATTATAACGGAATCTGGAGGAATAAAACAGTATGTTATCTCTGCTCAATCAATACTCTCGCAGTAGAGTTGCTTGGTTTTTGTTATTTCTTTCCACCTTTATTTTTGAAATAACCGCTCTCTATTTTCAACATGGCTTAGGCCTTGCCCCTTGTACATTATGTATCTATCAACGTTGTGCAATTTACGGCATTATGCTTGGCAGCTTAATTGGACTGATTGCGCCTAGCAAACTAATTTTTCGCTTAGCAGGTATTTTGGTATGGTTAATTAGTTCCATAAAAGGCTTTAACTTAGCAACTTTTCATGCCCATTTACAATTTGAACCAAATTTAAGTGATACCTGTGCTATTAATGTGCAATTCCCTTCTTGGTTAGCGTTAAATGAATGGTTACCAAGTATGTTTAATGCTTATGGATCATGTGCAGACAAAATTTGGTCTTTTTTAACTATTGAGATGTCGCAATGGATGATCATTATTTTTGCTTGTTACCTTTTAGTGAGTTTGGTGATACTCTTCTCTCAACTCTTTTCACCGAGTAAAAAGTCAATCTGGAGTAAATAAACTTTTCGACTGACACTTTTTGTTGAGTTTGTTAGAATGTGTGGCAATTTAATTTTACAAATTATCACACATACATGCTTTTGGAATATCATCCCCCCATTGATCCGTGGCTATCTATTTTATATCAAGATGATCATATTGTTGTCGTGAATAAACAACCCGGTATATTATCTGTTTCAGGCAATAAGCCACAATTTATAGATAGCATTATTCATCGCTTACAACAAAAATATAGTTATGTTGAATCAGTCCATCGTCTCGATATGGCGACCAGTGGTATCATGGTTGCGGCTTTATCAAAATTGGCTGATAGAGAAATTAAAAAACAATTCCGCGAACGAGTACCGAAAAAAACTTATATTGCCGTAGTTCATGGCCATCTTGAAAATGATATTGGCCAAGTCGAGTTACCATTAATTTGTGATTGGCCTAATCGTCCACGACAAATGGTTGACCACGAAAATGGCAAATATGCATTAACCCATTATCAAGTTATTTCCCGTAATGATGATAATACCACCAGAGTTGCACTATTTCCGTTTACAGGACGCTCCCATCAATTACGAGTTCATATGCAAGCAATCGGACATCCCATTCTAGGGGATAAATTTTATGCTCATCCTGAAGCATTTTCGATGTCAAAACGATTATTGTTACATGCACAACTACTTACAATAAATCACCCCAAAACAGGGGAAAGTATGACATTTTGTTGTGAGCCAGATTTTTAAATTTTAAACAATATATCCATTAGTAATATTTAACTTACTAATAGCGATATAACACAAATTAGTTATGGAGTCATAAAATGCAAAAAATTGTTTTAGCTACCAACAATCAAGGAAAAGTTAATGAATTACAACAGCTTTTGGCTAATGCTGGCTTTGATGTTGTAGCCCAAAGTGTATTCAATGTTCCTGATGCTGAAGAAACCGGTTTAACATTTATTGAAAATGCTATCTTAAAAGCTAGACATACTGCAAAATTGACAAAATTACCTGCGATTGCAGATGATTCTGGCTTAGTTGTTGATGCGCTAAATGGTCAGCCAGGAATATATTCAGCTCGTTATGCCGGAGAACATGGCAATGATAAAAGTAATAATGAGAAATTACTACTTGAATTAAAAGATGTGCCGAAAGAAAAAAGAACCGCATACTTCTACTGTGCGCTTGCTTTTATACGACATGAAAATGATCCAACCCCTATTATCTGCTTAGGAAAATGGAATGGATTAATTTTGAATGAACCGCATGGCAATGGTGGATTTGGTTATGATCCATTATTTTTTGTTCCAGAACTTAATTGTAGTGCCGCAGAGCTAACTAAAGAACATAAAAGCCAAATTTCTCATCGAGGACAAGCACTTAAACAATTAATCGCCAAAATAAAAACTGAGTATTAGCCAGATAATCTGGCTTTTCAGCTCACTACTTATTTCCAATAATTGCACATTTTGAACTAAACAGTATATACTAGAACACCAATTATTTTGGAGTTGATATTGTGATATTATTGATAGTAAGTGGCCGTTCAGGTTCAGGAAAATCAATTGCATTACGTGCACTAGAAGATATGGGATTTTATTGTGTTGATAATATTCCTATTGCGTTATTGCCCCAACTTGCTGAATCATTAAAAGATAATAATACCCCTGTTGCAGTCAGTCTAGATATTCGAAATTTGCCTGATAATTTTGATTTTAATCATGATGTCCTCCAACGCTTACCCTCTTCGGTTACACCGGAAATAATCTTTTTTGATTGTAGTCGTAATACACTAATTCGACGTTATAGCGAAACCAGACGAATACATCCCCTTACTAATCAAAAATATTCATTAGAAGAAGCCATCGATCTAGAAGAAACCTATTTAGAGCCTTTAAAATCACATGCAAGTTTGATGATAAATACCGACAACCTTTCTGTTCATGAGTTATCAACTATTCTTAGAACCAGAGTTTTAGGTAAGAAAGAACGAGAATTAACCATGATCTTTGAATCATTTGGATTTAAACATGGTTTACCCGTCGACGCTGATTTTGTGTTTGACGTTAGATTTTTACCGAATCCCCATTGGGATATCTCTTTACGACCATTAACCGGCTTAGATGAACCCGTTAAAAACTATTTATTAAAACATGATGAGGTAACGAATTTCATTTATCAAACCGCCAATTATCTACAACAATGGTTACCTATGTTAGAAAAAAATAACCGTAGCTATTTAACTATTGCCATTGGTTGTACCGGTGGACAACATCGTTCTGTTTTTATCGCTGAGCAATTAGCTGAGTTTTTTAAAGCACAAAATAAACAAGTTCAAATTCGTCATCGAACACTTGAAAAACAATAATTACTGCTGCTCAATAGGATTAACATTTGATAGATCTGTTAATCGTTTTTTATATTTTTCAAATATATCTTTAAATGTCGGTTTAAGTTTAGTTTTAGTTGGAAGTGATGTAATCAACTGACTAACTTTTACTAATTCAATATCATCAGGTAAATTAGCTAATTTTGTACGTAAGACATTCACAGTTTGTGGATGAGGGTGGCCAATAGCAATGGCATGACCATTTTTGTGGGCAATTTTTATTGCCAAATCAAACTGCTGAGCGATAGCATATTCTTTTTGCTGATCATCTAAAAATACATCGCGTCCAATAACCGCTATATTGTATTCACTTGCTGCGTTTTTTACTTGGGTCTTACCTATCGTTTTACTATCTAAAAAAAACATGGAATAGTGACTTAACGCCTTCATCACGTTATGCATACCATTTAAATTTGCAGTCATTAAACTGCCCATATGATTATTCACACCAATAGCATACGGCACACGGGAGACCGCATCATCAACGATTCTTTTTACTTCTAACTCACTCATATAGGGAAATAGAGTATCTTTCTCTAAAGGTTGTTTTCCCAAAGGGGCCATGGGTAAGTGAATAATAACATCATTACCATGTTGATGGGCAATAGTCGCAATCCGTCTAGCATTAGGCGAATGAGGTAGAACGGCAATAGTGATGTTAGGAGAAAATGAGATAATCTGTTCTTCATTGTGCTGGCGATAACCAAAATCATCTATAACTAATGCTAATTTTGCTGCTAATACACTATTAGCTTTAAATAAGAAAAGTAATACTCCTATTTTTAACAGATTTTTTATCATTTTAACCAGCCACTTGGATCTAATGCTTTACCATCTCGACGAATTTCAAAATAAAGACCAGCGGTATTTTGACCGCCACTAGAGCCAACAATAGCAACTGGCTGTTGAGCTCGAACTTTTTCGCCTACTTCAACTAAAACGCGCTGATTATAACCATATAAACTCATATCGCCTTTACCATGTTCAAGTGCAACAACAAATCCATAACCTTGTAACCAGCTGGCTAAAATAACTCGTCCATCAGCAATAGCTTTAACTTGAGTGCCATCTCTGGCATCGATAACCATACCTTTCCAACGTAGTTCACCTTGTAATGTTTCACCAAATCGATGAATAGTATTACCATTTACTGGCCAATTAAATTGGTGTTGCGGTTTACCAATACCACTGACTCGAGCCATTAATGCCCGTTCGTTAGCATTAAGTGTGTAATTAGTATTCTTTTGTTGTTTTTCTTCTATATTTTTTGCTTGCCTTGCCTCTTCTTCGGCTATTTTTCGACTTTCTCGTTCCGCTTGGGCAATTCTAGCCTGTAATTTTGCTTCGTTATTCTTTAACTCGTCTAATTTCTGTTGATTTTTCTGCATTGAAGACTCAAGCAAATTGATAGTTTTTTTACGATTCTGGTGATTTTTTTCTAGCGCTAACTGTTCCTGTTTCTGTTTAGTATTTAGCGTTTTTTGCGTGCTCTGTGTCTTTTTCAAAGCCGTTTTCTTTTCACTAAGTTGAACTTGTGTTTCACGAAGCATATTTATTTGCTGTTGTCTTGCTTCATTAATATAACGAAAATAGGTAATAAGACGTTCATTACGCTCACTTTGTTCGCTAGCAAAAATGAGTTTAAAGTTGGTGTTTTTTCCTAACTTGAAAGCACTTTCTAACTGTTTGGCTAACTCATTGCGTTGTTGTTGTTGTTTAATTTTTAAATCATCGATTTGTTTAATTAAAGAAATGATTTCACTGTCTAACTTTTTAAGTGTAAGACTATTTTTCTCAATTGATGTTAGTAATTTTGCTATTTCTGTCTCTTGATCTTTAAGATCATTAATTAATTGCGTTCGCTCTTTTTTTTGCTCTGCTAGACGTTTCTCTTGTTCTTCGATTGAACGACGTAACGATTGTAATTGTTGATTATCATCTGCATACACAAAGTGTGTATTTATTAATCCAATAAAAAATATAATCAACAGTTTATGATAAATAGACATGGCCTTTTTATTTTTGATTTTTTACCAAGCAATATAGATGGCTTCACTATACCGACAAATGGCTAAAGATGCAAAATGAAAACTATCATGTATAGCTTAATCAATATAAAGTAATTAGGCATTTCACAAGCTCTAATAAAAAGTATAAAATGTAGCACTATTTAATTTGTAGAAAAATTAATTCAACCATAAAGATAACATCATGCAAAAGTTTAATGTCAAAACCTTCCAAGGTTTAATACTTACGTTACAAGATTACTGGGCTAATCAAGGTTGTACAGTGATTCAGCCATTAGATATGGAAGTCGGTGCGGGTACTTCTCATCCAATGACCTGTCTACGAGCACTTGGTCCGGAACCAATTAATGCAGCTTATGTTCAACCATCTCGCCGCCCAACTGATGGTCGTTATGGTGAAAACCCAAATAGGTTACAGCATTATTATCAATTTCAAGTTATCTTAAAACCATCACCAGATAACATCCAAGAACTCTATCTAGGATCTTTAAAAGAACTTGGCCTTGATCCAACTATCAACGATATTCGTTTTGTAGAAGATAACTGGGAAAACCCAACATTAGGTGCATGGGGATTAGGTTGGGAAGTATGGCTAAATGGCATGGAAGTGACGCAATTTACCTATTTCCAACAAGTCGGTGGGCTTGAATGTAAACCAGTCACCGGTGAAATTACCTATGGATTAGAACGACTAGCAATGTATATCCAAGGTGTAGATAGTGTTTACGACTTAGTTTGGAGCGATGGAGCATTTGGTAAAACTACTTATGGAGATGTTTTTCATCAAAATGAAGTCGAACAATCAACCTATAATTTCGAATACGCTAATATTGATTTCTTATTTTATTGTTTTGAACAACATGAAAAAGAAGCAAAATTATTACTTGAATTAGAAAAACCACTACCATTACCAGCTTACGAACGTATTTTGAAAGCAGCTCACTGTTTTAATTTATTAGATGCTCGTAAAGCAATTTCGGTAACCGAACGCCAACGTTATATATTGCGAATCAGAACATTAACCAAAATGGTGGCTGAAGCATATTACGCATCTCGTGAAGCACTAGGATTTCCAATGTGCCAAAATTCAAGTTCTAAACCAAATGCAGCAAAGTAGGAGTTGATATATTATGCAAAAAACATTTTTAGTGGAAATCGGTACTGAAGAGTTACCACCAAAATCACTCCGTACTTTAGCTGAAAGCTTTGCAGCTAATTTTATTGAACAACTTGATAATGCTAATTTAGAACATGGTGAAGTACTTTGGTATGCATCACCACGCCGTTTAGCATTAAAAGTTTTGAATTTAAATGATACTCAACCAGATAGCCAAATCGTTAAAAGAGGCCCCGCAGTCAGTGCAGCATTTGATGCAAATGGTAATCCGACAAAAGCAGCAGAAGGTTGGGCTCGTGGTTGTGGGATTGATATATCACAAGCAGAACGAATTCAAACCGATAAAGGCGAATGGCTATCTTATACTCACAATCAAAAAGGTCAACCTGTTGTCAATTTACTTTGTGATATGGTTAAAAATGCCTTAAATAAATTGCCGATTCCTAAACCGATGCGCTGGGCAGCTCGTCAAGTTGAATTTATTCGACCTAGTCATACAGTCACGATGTTATATGGTGATGAGCTAGTACCAGGTATCATTTTAGATATTCAATCAAACCGAATCATTCGTGGTCACCGCTTTATGGGTGAGCAACAATTTACTATTGATAATGCGGATCAATATCCAGAAATTCTTGAGCAACGTGGTAAAGTCGTCGCTGACTATAACAAGCGAAAATCAATCATTAAACAGCAAGCTGAAGAAGCAGCAGCTAAACTTAATGGTAAAGCAGACTTAACCGAAAGCTTACTTGAAGAAGTTTCATCATTAGTTGAATGGCCAGTGGTATTGACTGCTAAATTTGAAGAAAGATTTTTAGAGGTTCCAGCTGAATCATTGGTATATACCATGAAAGGCGATCAAAAATATTTCCCTGTTTATGACAAACAAGGAAAATTGTTACCAAATTTCATTTTTGTTGCCAATATTGAGTCCAAAGATCCGCAAGTTGTTATTTCAGGTAATGAAAAAGTCGTACGCCCACGTTTAGCTGATGCTGAATTCTTTTATAAAACAGACTTGAAACAAAGCTTAGAAGCTCGTCTTCCTCGCCTTGAAACTGTTTTATTCCAACAACAATTAGGTACAGTTAAAGATAAAGCACTCCGCATTGAAGCTTTATCAGGTTTTATTGCTGAAAAAACAGGCGCTAATGTTGAACAAGCCAAACGAGCAGGAAAATTAACTAAATGTGATTTAGTCACCAATACTGTATTTGAATTTCCTGAAACTCAAGGCATTATGGGACGATATTTAGCGATTAAAGATGGTGAAAGTATCGAAGTTGCCACGGCTATTGAAGAACAATACAAACCACGTTTTTCTGGTGATGAGTTACCAAGTACAGCGGTTGCTAGTGCGGTCTCAATTGCAGAGAAAATGGATACATTAGCGGGTATTTTTGGTATTGGACAACATCCAAAAGGAGATAAAGATCCTTTTGCGCTTCGTCGAGCAGCTATTGGCGTATTACGCATTATTGTTGAAAAAGATTTACCTATTGATTTAGTTGAATTAGCTAATTTTGCCACATCATTATATGGTGATAAATTAACTAACCAAAATGTTGTTGAAGACATTGTCAACTTTATGCAAGGTCGATTCCGAGCTTGGTATCAAGAAAAAGGATTTGCTATCGATACGATTCAAGCTGTACTAGCTATCAATCCAACTAGACCGGCTGATTTTGATGCCCGTGTCAACGCTGTAACACATTTTAGAACGTTGCCAGAAGCTTCTTCATTAGCTGAAGCTAATAAGCGAGTATCAAATATTTTATCGAAGACCGCAGATACTATTCCTGAAAATATTAACGCTTCATTGCTCGAAGCTGGTGCTGAAGGCGAATTAGCGATGCAAATAGCGGTATTAACAGATAAGTTAGCGCCTTATTTTGCTAAGGGACAATATCAAGAGGCTTTAGTTGAATTAGCATCACTTAAAGCACCTATAGATACCTTTTTTGAGAAAGTTATGGTAATGGTTGATGATGAAAAAATTAAATTAAATCGCTTGGCTCTTTTAAAGAAACTACAAAATTTATTTTTGAAAGTTGCCGATATTTCATTATTACAATCATAATTATTAAATTGAATTTATACACCGTGGTAATACTTGTATTACCACATATAAGGAAACATGATGGATTCACAAAAAAACCTTTCATTTACAGCTATTTTTCAACAAACGATTAACTTTATCCGTAATCGATTTTCCCTAATAGCAATATCAAGTATTGTACTTGGTTTAATTAATACTTTAGTTATATATTCTGTAATTAATCCTAACCAACTAATGGTAGAATTAGAGTATTTTAATCAATTCGGTATGATTCCCGATTATTTTATGAAAACCGTCATAATTCTATATTTAGTGAATATAGTTTTGGTTTCAATAATATTAAGCATTATCTGTAATTTATCAATGAGTAACAAACTTAATCCAAGTTTAATATTGTCACGAATACTACCAATATGCCTGAATATACTTGGTTTTTCTGTTTTATATATGTTAATTTGTATTCCTATCGCTATTTTATTCTTACTGGTCTTCAGCATAATAGGATTGCTTGTACCCAAAATGGTATCATTGCTATTAATATTGGTGATAGGTTGTACGGCTTTAGTAATTTATAAGTCGATTTTTAATTATTTTCTCGTTTCAGCAGCACAACCTAACTCGACGCCTTTTTTTCAAAGATTTAACGCCTGCCACATGTTTTTCTTCCAAAATTGGAAAGCGCCTGTTTTAATGATTTTAATCAGCGTTATTTTTACTGGAATACTGAATGGTATAAGTTCTTTAGGAAAAAATATTGTTTTTGATGTTATATCTACCTCACTAGGTGTGTTTGCTGATTTCTTTATATTTAGCTTCTTTTATCGTTTATACAGCATAAATAATAATATTGAATCGACAAAATCAGACGATAATAACAAACTAATAATTTCTTAATTATCATTAATCCCTATTAATAAAATTTAATAGGGATTATTAATTTCTAATTCTCACCAAAAATCTTTATGTTACGGTTATTATTATGACGCCAGCCATTAGATTACTAAAAAATCAGAAAATAAAATTTAATATTCATCAATATCAGCACGATGCCGATCAGACTCATTATGGTCAAGAAGCCGCAAATAAGCTTGGATTAGAACTTAATATTGCTACTAGTCAAATATTTAAAACTTTAATAGTGAGTATCAATGGTGATAATAAGACATTGGCTGTTTGTGTTATACCAGTTAATTGTTCTTTAGATCTAAAACAAGTTGCTAAAATACTAGATTGTAAAAAAATTGAGTTGGCAGATCCACATTTAGCACAAAAAACGACTGGCTATATAGTGGGTGGAATCAGCCCATTGGGTCAAAAAAAATTATTACCGACACTGATTGATATTAGTGCTAAACAGTACCAAACTATGTTGGTTTCTGGTGGCAAAAGAGGATTAGAAATTGAAATATCTCCAGCTGATTTAGCCAATCTATTGAATGCTAAATTTAGCAAATTGTCTAATTAACTATATTGATAAAAATTGATAATAATTAAGAAAAACAAACAGATTCTAAAAAGAAAAAAGAAGAGAATTTGAGATTAACAACAAGGCCATAACTTATCCATGTATGGCCTTAGATGCTACCCTATCAATAATGATAGGAAAAAAAGCAGTAATATTATTTGATTGCTTCTTTTAAGCTTTTACCCGAAACAAATGCAGGCACTTTGCTTGCTGCAATTTTGATTTCTTTACCAGTTTTTGGATTACGGCCAATACGAGCTTTACGAGCATTAACTTTAAATGTACCAAAACCAACTAGTTGAACCGGCTCACCAGCTTTTAGTGATTCAGTGATAGCAGCAAGAGTTGCTTCTAACGCTGTTTTAGCGGCAACTTTAGTAATATCAGCTTTACTAGCGATAGCATCTACAAGTTCTGTTTTATTCATGGAGATATCCTTACATATTTATTTTATTGTTAAAGTTAACATTTTTTTAGCAAAGTTAATCACTTAATTTTGCTTCTGTAAACATTATTCAGATTACATTGTTGTTAAATGTAGTCTATATTTGTGTAATGTTAAAGAAAAATTTAATAAAAATTAAAAAAATCACTCCGTAAGCGACTTAATTGCTCAAAAAAACACCAATATTGCTCGTTTTAGTCAATCTTATATCTTCCTTTAGGCCTTTAATTAGATCAACCATTTCATTGTTTTCATTACTTAATAATCGAAAAATATCCCATTGTAAGTCAAATTCTTCAACAACACTAGGTAATTGCGATTGTTCTTGCTCCGAAAGTTCAATATTATCCCTAGTCATTTCAAATTCAGCCACGGTTGTAGCCGAGATACTACTTACTTTAGCCGAATGTTCGACTATTTCACCACTAATATAAGAATGTAAAATCTCACTCAGTGCCTGACAAGCATCAATAGCAGGATAAACCATATACGGACTATCCTCGTTGAGGATTGGAATTATCAATTCCAGTTTTTCAAGTTGTAAATCAAAATTGATTTTAACATTTTCTACTAATAATGACTCCCAGATTAAATCAAGAATTTTTTTATAGCCAACAGCTGATTGTTCATCTTGTTGTAAACGGCAATAATAAACATAGTTTGGATACATTCGTTCACATAAACAAATCATAAATAAACGCTGTTGCCACACAGCTAGCTTTGCTATTCTCAATTGAACTGGATTTTTAATCATAAATGGAACCTTTTGGACTGTTGATGTACTGCATTAACTAAATATTGTACATGCTCAATTGGGGTATCTTGATGAATACCATGCCCTAAATTAAAAATATGACCATTATAGTGACCAAAATCAGTCAGAACAGATTCAACTTGAGACTCTATGGTTTCTTTGTTAGCGTACAATATTGAAGGATCTAAATTACCTTGTATAGCTATATTACCCTTTTGAGCAATTAGATTCAAATCCACTGTCCAATCAACGCCTATTGCATCACTTCCTGATTGACAAATTGTATCCAACCATAAACCGCCCCCTTTAGTAAATAGCGTAACAGGGACATAAGAAGTAATATTGTCACATTTCTTACCACGCTTTAATTGCGAAAGAATTAATTGCATATAATGCAAAGAAAATTCACGATAACTTTGATGGCTAAGTACCCCACCCCAAGTATCAAATATCATAATCGCTTGCGCACCGGCATCAATTTGTGCATTTAGATACAGTGCCACACTATTAGCCAATTTTTCCAATAATAGATGTAACGCTTTTGGTTCACAATAAAGCATTTTCTTTATTTTTGTAAAAGCTTTACTACTACCACCTTCAATCATATAAGTGGCTAATGTCCATGGACTACCAGAAAAGCCAATTAAGGGGACTTTACCGGCTAACTCTTGCTTAGTTAAACGAATAGCATCCATCACATATTTAAGTGATAGTTCTGGATCGGGTATTGGCAATTGTTCTATATCTACCAAACTAGAAATTGTTTTTTCAAATTTTGGACCTTCACCAGCTTCAAAATATAATCCAAGTCCCATAGCATCAGGAATGGTTAAGATGTCAGAAAAGATAATTGCGGCATCAAGTTCAAAGCGTCGCAACGGTTGTAAAGTCACTTCACATGCGAGTTCTGGCGTTTGACACATTGTCATAAAATCACCTGCTTTTGCTCTAAGCTGTCGATATTCAGGCAAATAGCGACCAGCTTGACGCATCATCCAAACTGGCGTGTAATCTACCGGCAAACACTGTAATGCGCGTAAGTAACGATCGTTTTTCAATTGGCTCATCTTTTAGTTCTATAAATTTGCTAGTTGCTAATAAAATAGTTAAAGCAACAAGTTAGTTAGCTATAAATAGTTTATGCGGCAGTTATTTTCGTTCCGCTGGCTGAGATAATATTCGCTGCGCATAACGAATTAATGTTTCGGAGATATTTTGCATTACACTACTTTCAGGAGCAAAGCGATGCCAATACAGCATTCGCCTTTGGAATAAACCTTCAGTTAAATTAACTAATTCGCCTGTTTTTAACTCTTGCTCAACTTGTAACATAGGAATCATACAACATGCAGAGCCTTGTTTAGCTAACTGAACAAAAGCTTCTGACGAACTAGTGATATGGCAAATTACACTGCCTGGTGTCAAATTAAAATTTTCCTGTAAAAAGGCTTGATGCATATCATCTAAGTGATCAAAAGCAACCGCTGGTGCTTTTAAAAGCGATGAACGGGTTACTCCATTCGGAAAATATTTTTTTGCAAATTCGGGCGAAGCAACAAAGATATAATCTAATGCGCCTAATAAATCTGATAAGCATCCTGGTAAAGGATTTGGTTGAATACTAATTGCAGCTACAACAGTACCTAAGCGTAAAAGCTCTAAGGTATGCTCTTCATCTTTAACTTGAATATCAAAACGTAAAATATTTTTATCGAGAACGGGTTTTAATGCAGGTAAAAACCATGTTGCTAAAGAATCGGCATTAATAGCAATTGATAATGACAATGGTGTGGTATTTTGTTCATTATCACCTAACCATTGCTGCTCTAATAATTCAACTTGATGCAATAATCCGAGAAGATGTTCACCTTGCTTGGTTGCTTTTGGAGGAATAGTTCGTACTAATAGTTGCTGACCAAAAAAGCTTTCTAATTGCTTAATACGTTGCGAAACCGCTGGTTGTGTGATACACAGTTTATCGGCCGCTCGTTCAAATCCTCGTTCTTTTATCACTGCATCTAATGCTTGTAATGCTCTATAATCTGGACGCTTCATAATCTCTTTACTAATGATTTGATCTTTGCTTGGTCATTCAAGCTATTTTTATTTTGCAAAAAATTTGAAATCGATCTAAAACTTTATAGATTTTCTTAAAATACTAATGATTTTTGCTCTCCAATTGGTTACTATGCCATATATTGAACAATTTTGCTTTTAAAATTTTAAATTTTTTTTGATCAAAATCATATTTACATACGGTGATATCATGACACAAGATGAACTAAAAAAGGCTGTAGGCTGGTCAGCACTAAAATATGTTAAGCCTGATTCATTAGTTGGCGTAGGAACTGGGTCTACTGCGGCGCATTTTATTGATGCACTTGCGACAATAAAAGATCAGATAAAAGGAACTGTCTCTAGTTCAGAAGCATCAACTGAAAGATTAAAAAGCTATGGAATCCCCGTATTAGACTGCAATGAAGTTGATAGTTTAGATATATATGTCGATGGTGCCGATGAAATTAATCATCATATGCAAATGATTAAAGGAGGTGGAGCAGCGTTAACTCGTGAAAAAATTGTATCAGCTTTAGCTAAACAATTTGTTTGTATCGTTGATGAATCTAAAGTTGTCGATGTCCTTGGCAAATTTCCTCTTCCCGTAGAAGTGATTCCTATGGCTCGTTCTTATGTTGCTAGAGAATTGTTCAAACTTGGTGGCAAACCAATTTATCGCCAAGGTGTTATTACCGATAATGGTAATGTTATTTTAGACGTTCATGACCTTGTTATTGCCAAACCAATGGAATTGGAAAATCGTATTAACAGCATTGCTGGGGTAGTTACTGTTGGATTATTTGCCAATAAAGGGGCTGATATCGCTTTAGTCGGTACTCGTTCTGGTGTAAAAGAATTAATAAAATAAAAATTTACATTTTTGATGGATAATTTTGTATTTGCAATCAATTAAAATATTAAGCATAGAGAGGAATAAATGGTTGTTCAGGCATTAACGAAAGATGAAAATAAGTTTCTATTACTTGAAGGTATCCACCCTAGTGCAGTTGAAACACTTAAATCAGCGGGCTTTAACAACATTGAGTATCATAAAGGCGCATTATCGAAATCTGAGCTGGAAACAGCTTTAAAAGATGCCAGATTTATTGGTATTCGTTCCAGAACCCATTTAACTAAGGACATCATCGATGCCGCACCAAAATTAGCCGGTATTGGTTGCTTTTGTATTGGCACTAATCAAGTTGAACTTGACGCAGCGACGGTTAAAGGAATTCCAGTTTTTAATGCGCCATTTTCAAATACTCGCTCTGTGGCAGAACTAGTATTAGCTGAAGCAATATTATTACTTCGCCGAGTACCTGAAGCTAATGCTAAAGCTCATCAGGGTAAATGGAATAAACTTGCCACAGGTTCGCACGAAGCCCGAGGAAAAAATTTAGGTATCATTGGTTATGGTCATATAGGTAGCCAGTTGAGTGTATTAGCTGAATCATTAGGAATGAATGTCTATTTTTATGATATTGAAACTAAATTGCCATTAGGAAATGCTAAACAAATTCCAACAATGCGGGAATTACTTGCTATGAGTGATATTGTCAGTATGCATGTTCCAGAAAATCCAACCACAATTAAAATGATTAGCCAACCTGAAATCGATATGATGAAAACAGGTGCAATATTGCTCAACGCATCACGTGGTACCGTGATTGATATCAAGGCGCTAACACAAGCATTAGAAACCAATAAACTAAATGGTGCAGCAATTGATGTTTTCCCAACAGAACCAGCGACCAATAATGATCCTTTTGAATCACCTTTATGTAAATTTGATAATGTTATTATTACCCCTCATATTGGCGGTTCAACCAGTGAAGCTCAAGAAAATATTGGTATTGAGGTTGCAACCAAATTAGCGAAATATTCTGATACTGGTGCAACCCTTTCAGCGGTTAACTTCCCTGAAGCTTCATTACCGATTCCAGCAAAAGGTTCAAGCCGTTTTATCAATATTCACCATAATCAACCAGGGGTATTAACGGCTATCAATACATTATTTGCTGAACAAGGTCTAAATATTTCTGCCCAATATCTACAAACTGATGCTAAAATAGGTTATGTTGTTATTGATATTGATAGAGTTGAACAAAATAAAGCCGAAGAATTATTAATTAAGCTGAAAAGTGTAACAGGTACTATTCGAGCAAGATTATTATTTTAATTTTTATCGTTAAAAATGATTTTGGTCGTTATTATTTAAGAGATTACATAACACTAATAACGACCATCCAAATAATCATATACTCGAAAATTCCGTAGTGCTATTCAGTAAAAAGACTGGTAACGATTAGAGCAATTTTAATATAATAATAAAGTTATAGGTTGCGTTACCAAATTTAACCAATAATTTCAGGCTAAAAAACCCCTTTCCTCAAATTTTTTGATTTATATTTTATAAATATTTAACTTATCTCGTGGTTTTAGATTTTTAAAAATAGTAGATAGAGCATCAGTCAAGATTGTCATTCAGAGTTAAAGTAAGTCATCTAATTGATAAAAACATTGATGCTATAAATGATTTAAAATGACTTTAATTTGATCATAGTTTGAAAAGTTAATCATTATTTTGAAATTTCTTTTTAAATATTTGGTAAATATTTTTTTAGCTAATTTATTCATAGATTATTGATATAACAGCAATAGTTAACAATGACTGTTTTTTACTGATAAGTTGGCGTAATTTGGTATTACAAAGTTATTTTACTTTTCAATTAATAGGAGAATCTAATATGGCTAAAAGTACGACTTCGGCAAAAAAGCTACAACAAGCAGCTATTTTGTTTCCAACTGATTTAGGTCAAAAGGCATCAAAAGATATTTCCGGTGCCATGAACTCTGTATTAGCAGATGTATTTGCGTTATATTTAAAAACCAAAAACTTTCATTGGCATGTAAGTGGTCCTCATTTTCGTGATTATCATTTAATGTTAGATGATCATGGAGAAGAGTTATTTGCAATGACAGATCCAATTGCTGAACGTGTCCGAAAATTAGGCGGTACAACTCTACGTTCAATTGGTCATATTTCAAAATTACAGAGTATCTCTGATAACGATGCTGATTTTGTTGAACCATCAGATATGATAGCTGAACTCTGCCAAGATAATATTAAACTTACTACTCGTATGCGTGTAGCCCATGATATTTGTGATAAATATAATGACTCGGCAACAGCAAGTTTAATTGAAGAATGGATAGATCAAACTGAAAAACGCGCATGGTTCTTATTTGAAACAGGCCGTAAATTGGACTCTTCTGGTCACTAAAATCTAGTGGCTATGAGTGATCATCCCGAATAAGAGACACATATTGTGTCTCTTTATCGTTTGAGTAAGGGAGAATTAAAGATGAGTAAAAAAATTGCTGTACTTGTGGGTAGCTTACGTAAAGATTCCTACAATTTAAAAGTCGCAAAAGTATTACAACAGATCGCTCCACAATCACTTTCTTTAAATATTATTGAAATTGGCGATTTACCGTTTTATAACGAAGATATTGATGTAGATACGCCACCAAAATCTTATGAACGTTTTCGTCAACAAATTGCCAATTGTGATGGTGTTATATTTGTGACACCAGAGTATAATCGAGGCTTGCCGGCAGTGATTAAAAATGCTTTAGATGTGGGTTCTCGCCCTTATGGTAAAAGTGTTTGGTCACAAAAACCAGCTGCGGTAGTTTCGGTATCACAAGGTGCTATTGGTGGTTTCGGTGCCAATCACCAGTTGCGACAATCACTGGTCTTTCTTGATATGCCAACTTTACAACAACCAGAAGCTTATATTGGTAATATTAACAGTGCTTTTGATGAAAATGGTAATATTAGTGAAAAAACTAAAGCATTTCTTTCATTGATCATTAATAGTTATGCTAATTGGGTTGAAAAACTAAGTTAATAATGATTTATTTTAATATCCACAGCCAATATAATGAGTTGTGGATATGATTAAAGTTATTTAAAACAGATTAAATGAAAAATTTCCAACCTTGCAATGAACAAGAATTATTAAACCGAGCCAGACTCGCTGCAGGTTATAGTTTCGGTGAGATAGCTAACTATTTAAATATTGCTATTCCAGCTAATCTTAATAAGCAAAAAGGGTGGGTAGGTAATTTAATTGAAACTTTTTTAGGCGCTAATGCGGGTAGTAAAGCCGAACGTGATTTTGCTAATTTAGGTATCGAATTAAAAACCATTCCAGTTAATAAACAAGGTAAACCACTTGAAACCACTTTTGTCAGTGTCCTCCCTTTAATGGCTAATCATGGTGTAATTTGGGAAACAAGCCATGTGAAATATAAACTAAGTAAAGTTCTGTGGATCCCTATTGAAGGAGAACGAAGTATACCCCTAGCCCAGAGAAAAGTTGGCCACCCCATATTATGGACACCAACTGAACAACAAGAGCAACAACTTAAACAAGATTGGCAAGAGTTGATGGATATGATTGTACTTGGTCAGGTTGAAAAGATTACTGCCCGTTATGGTACTTATTTACAGATCCGTCCTAAAGCTGCTAATGGAAAAGCTTTAACTGAAGCTATTGGTGAAAATGGCCAAATTATATTAACACGTCCACGAGGGTTTTATTTAAAAAAATCATTTACATTACAAATTCTGCAAAATGCTAATTGTTATATTTAAAGTGAGCCAACAATAGTATTCATCCCCCTTTAATCTTGCTTATCTTTTCTATTTTCAAAATACTATTTCTTCCATAAACAATTTTTCATCTTCTGCATATAAACATATTGATAGCTTATTGATATAGCGATCGTTTACCTCAAATTAATAATTAGGCCATCTTATATTTAGTTAAAATAAAAAAGTCCAACTTGAATAAATTGGACTTTTTAAACTCGATATAGTTAAACTAAATCAAACATTAAAATTTTCGAATTTCTTTGATAATTATAAAGTTGTTTCTTTTTAATAGGCAGGTCATCGACTTCAGCTGGATTAAAGCCTTTTTCACGAAACCAGTGAATACTACGAGTAGTCAGCACAAAGATCTTTTCTAACCCCAAATTGTGAGCCGTTTCTGCAATTTTTTCTAATAATAGATCACCGCGTGATGAGTTTCGATATTGAGGATGAATCGCTACACAAGCCATTTCGCCCATTTTTTCTTCTGGATATGGATAAAGAGCTGCACAGCCAATCGTCATATTATCACGCTCAATAATGGTAAATTTGTCAATTTCAATTTCTAACTGTTCTCTTGAGCGTTTAACCAAAATACCTTGTTCTTCAAGTGGACGGATCAATTCTAAAATACCACCGATATCATTTATCGTTGCGGTACGGACTTGTTCTGAATGTTCCATTGACACTTGAGTTCCAATACCATCACGAGAAAATAGTTCCTGCAGAATAGAACCATCCACTAGATAACTGACTAAATGGCTACGACGCACACCATTGCGACATGCTTTTGATGCAGCACGTAAAAAACGCGCTTCACTAGATAAATGCTTACCACTTTGCTCTTTGTTGTTAACGTAATTATCAGCATCAATCGGAAACAGATCGGTAATAACATGATTGTTTTCATCAAGCACGCCTTGCTCAGCACAAAAACTTATTAATTTATCAGCTTTAAGGCGAATAGCAACTTCAGCGGCAACATCTTCAGACGATAAGTTAAAACTTTCACCAGTAACTGATACCCCTACAGGCCCTAATAATACAATTGATCCTCGGTTCAATTGTTCATCAATTGCCTCATTATTAATTCGCCGAATTTTCCCGGTGTGACAATAATCCACTCCGTCATCAACACCTAATGGCTGTGCAATAACAAAATTACCGCTAACAACATTGATATGTGCACCTTGTAAAGGCGTATTATTTAAGCTCATTGATAAACTTGCTGTTATATTGAGCTGTAATAATCCGGTTACCTGTTTAACAATGTCTAAAGTTGCTGCGTCAGTAATTCGAGTATTTTTATGATATCTAGGTTGGATATTATGACTTTTGAGTGATTCATCTATTTGGTTACGAGCACCATTCACAATAACCAATTTAATGCCTAAACTATGCAATAAACCAATGTCACTAATAATACTTGCATAATTATGACTCTTTAGCACTGCACCTGTTAATAAAATAACGAAAGTTTTTCCTTGATGAGCATTAATATAAGGTACCGAATGCCTTAAACCATCAACCAATTCAGTTGTTCTTTCTTTCATCTTATCACCACCAAAATGAATATTTATTCATATTTTTTGTATTTTTATTTATTTTTTAGTTAATAGCAAGTGTTTTTTGATAAGTTCAACAAGCTAAAGTTCAATATTGATGTAGGAAAAAACTTTTATTAAATTCGCTAGGAAATGACAAAACATTAATTTATTAACGATGCTTATAGACAAGAGCCGTCATTAAGACGGCTCAGTAATCATTTTAGTTATTCGAGTGATTCACATTTAAATCTTCTTCATATCAATAACTTTAACAAATCTGCAGTAAACAATCAGTCCTAGTAGGGTACTCATTACGGCCATTATCAAATCAGCTAAGATAGCATAACTAACATTAATTTTGGCCAATTCAGGGATAACTCTCGGGATAATAAAGAAAGACAGGCCACTTAAAGTATACATACAACCCACAGCAAGTCCTTTACGTGTTGGAAACATTTGTTGCATCACAACTAAGGTTAATTGTAGAACACCCCCGGCTGCAAAAAATCCCATCCCGATTGCGGTGACCAAACACATTAATGGCGATAGGTCAAAGTAAAATAATAATAAAACCAATGATGACATTGCAGGTAAGATAAAAATACAATAAATTGGTTTCAAGAATTTTTTCACTATAAAAGCAGTGATAAAGACAGAAACGATTGAAGCAAAACTATAAAAGCTAATAAGCTGTTTAGCTTCAATTAATGGCATATTAACCGCTTTAATTGCAATCGCAGGTAGCCATTGCCAAATAATCACAAAGGTTGCGGTGGTTGTGAATCCCATAATTATCAATAAAACGCCTTCAAAAGCAAAATTTGGTTTATGAATAAAGTAATCATCAGAACCTTGATTACCTTTAATTCTGGTATCTTTAGGTGGAAATTTTTTTGGTAGCAAATTGATTGCATTAATAATTAGATAGGCAGTAAAACCAAAAAATGCCCATCCATACCAGATATCATATTTATAAAATAATCCAACAATTAGTGGCAGAATAAAACTTCCCATTGAGATAAAAGCTTTAATCAAAACACTAGCCGAACCAGATGAGCGAGGAAAACATTCAGTTAATGCAGGCATAGACCCTGTATCTAAGAAAGAGTTACCTATACCGATGGCAATAGCTAAACAAAACGCAATATCTATATTATGACAAAATGGCATACTGACGAAAAAGACAATATAACAAGCCATACCTAAATAGATAAATAATTTTCGTCCAAATTTATCAGATAGCATTCCGCCGACAAACATTAATAAAATTTTTCCAATACCGATTCCTGATGCAACATAACCAAGACCGACATTTACATCGGTATTAAGCTGTTTTGAAATGCCTTCTGCGAACTGCATAATAACAATTAAAGCAATACTTTGTATTATGTAATTAGCATATATAGAGCCAGCAATCCCATAAGAATTGACTCTTTGATTATCCATGTGTAAAACTCCAATATTAACTTAACTAGTTTAAGCGACTAAAAAAACGCAATCGCAATTAATATACAAGTGTTGACTACTATCTGAAAGGAATATGTATCAATTATTTACTGTTAATAGACTATTTATTTACTGTAATTCAAGAATATTCACAATTAATAAATTTATGATGTATAGATTGTTTAAATTACAAATTGATGTACTAACATTATCCCGAAACAAATAATTTTTATTTAAAAAATGGTAATTTAATTAGTTTGCAGTTTTTCCAATATTTCAGTAAGAATTAAATTCTCATCTTGGTCAACATTAACAACATGATGAGCGGCATCATGGTATAAAGGTAAACGTTCAGCAAGCACTTTTTCCATCTCATCGGATATCGACATACCCGTTAATGATGGTCGCTGGGCAACATTTGGATCTTTCATCAAACGTGCCGCTAATGTCGCTGCAGGAGCTGAGAGAAAAATAACTGTGCCATGCTGTTTCATAAACTGACGATTTTGCTCAGCTAGTACCATACCGCCACCAGTTGCAATAACTCTATTGGGTTTAGCTGTCTCAATAAGCACTTGGCTTTCTCTAGCTCGAAATCCTTCCCATCCTTCTTTTTCGACAATTTCTGCTACAGTTTTTTGCGTTGTTTCGAGTAGATGACAATCTGTATCAATAAAAGAAAAGGATAACTTATTGGCTAATATTTTACCCATTGTTGTTTTGCCAGCGGCTCTTGCGCCAACTAAAAAAATTGTTTTCTTCATTGTGGGTCCTTTTAAATATACAGATCTGGAAATAAGTTATCTATGCTAGAGATTCATTTAACTTTTTGCAATATTTTTTTACAGTCTAATTCAACATCAACATAACAATATGATTTAAATAAATATAAATAAAAAATAACTGTAAATAATTTATTACACATTCGATTTTAATCATAGACTATTGTGTCAAACATAGTCATTAACACAATTTTTCTAATCCTCTAAAATAAAGTTCAGTGGCAATTGATTGATGTAATCGCCATTGCAGCACATCTAAGTCTGGGTTAACTTTTTTGAATTCTGGATAAGTCATAAAATAACGAATGGTATTACTACCTACACGGTCATTAATGCTATTTATAATCAATTTTATTTTCTCGTTGCGAAAAGCTTTTAATTCTTTCATAGCTATTGCCACATTTTCAGGAATAGGTAATGAACCGTTTTCCCACTTACGCCATGTTTCGACATCAGTTTTACCGATATATTCACTTGCTTCTGACACTTTTAACATTAAAAAACGGCGATACGCTTGTAATTCTAAATTAGTCATAACTACTCCTTTTTAATCAATTTTAAATTTACTAAACATAGTTACTTTATTGATTTAATAAATATTTAAAATGATGATTAAATACCTAAAACCTTAAAATATCGCTCCCATAAAAATGAGAGCGAGGCTATTTATAATTTTATTTTCCTGTTAAGGCATCAATTACAGCTTGTTTTGCTTTCTCAGAAAGATCTTTACCGGTCCAAATTTTAAATTGGGCATTTGCTTGACCAATAAACATTTCTCGACCAGAAATCGATTCCCATCCCGCTTTTTCTGCTTCTTGTCTAAATTTGGTATTGTATGGTGTATATACAATATCGTATGCAATCCCTTTACCTTTAAACCAAGCTTGTTCGTAAGGTGTCTGCTCTTCAAATTTGCCTTGCATACCTAATGGAGTAGAATTGATAATAATTTGCGCTTCTACTTTATCTCTATCTTCCCATGCAATCGTTTTAAGATTAAATTCTTTAGCTAGTGCCTCTGGAAGATCAGTAACAATATCCGTTACCGTAATGTCGTGATAACCAAGGTCTTGTAAACCAACAACCGCAGCCCTAGCCGCACCACCAGCGCCAAGTAGTAAAACCTTCTTATACTCAGCAGGTAGTTTTTTTTGTGCTAATGGTTGCATAAAACCAATAATATCAGTGTTATCACCACAAAGTTTGTCACCATCCCAATAAACTAAGTTAGCTGCTCCCGCTTTTTTGACATGTTCGGTAACTTCATCTAAATAAGGAATAATAGTTTGCTTATGTGGAATAGTGACACATAAACCACGAATATTAAGTAATCTTACTGATTTAAATAAAGTAGCAATATCTTCGGGTGGCGTAGGAAATGGCACCAATACAGCAGGAATACCATAATCTTGAAATGACGTTGTATGAATAAGTGGGCTCATACTATGCCCTAGTGGATAACCGATAATGCCATAGATACTGTATGGCGTGAACTGACTCATACTATCTCCTTGAAAGTAAGAAAATTAGGCCTAACAGATAATATCTGAATTCAATAGTATTAAAACATATCTGTTATAAAATTAAATAGTTTTATATTGAACAACACAACATGAACTACGATATAATAGTTTTGCTAAAAATAACAACTCTCGGTATATTTATTTTTTTCAATTAGAAACTTATTTTTGTGCATAAATAAGATAATGCTTGAGAATTTACCTGTAAAAGCGTATACTTCGCTACCTCATTATTATGGGTGTAGTGTGAGAGGTGAGACTGCTTCTCAAAAGAACTGCAGCGAACTAAAAGCCTGACGAGGTTAATTCCATTAACATATTACGCCCTAGGCTTAAGCATAGAAATTTTGGAGAATTATTGACATGTCACGAGTATGCCAAGTAACAGGAAAAGGTCCTTTAGTGGGAAATAATCGTTCTCATGCGATGAATGCTACTAAACGTCGTTTTCTACCAAACCTTCAAACTCACCGTTTTTGGATTGAGAGTGAAAAACGTTTTGTAAAATTGCGTGTATCAGCTAAAGGTATGCGTACTATCGATAAAAAGGGTATTGATGCAGTTTTAGCTGAACTTCGTGCCCGTGGTGAAAAGTACTAATAAGGAAACCATATCATGGCTAAAGGTGTACGTGAAAAAATTAGATTAGTTTCTTCTGCTGGTACCGGTCATTTTTATACCACTAGCAAAAACAAAAGAACCATGCCTGAAAAAATGGAGATCAAAAAATATGATCCTGTTGTTCGTCAGCATGTTGTTTACAAAGAAGCTAAAATTAAATAGTTTTATCTAGCAATAAAAAACCCAGCTTAAGCTGGGTTTTTTTATGTTTTCAATAATCACATCATAAAATTTATTAAATTAGATGCATAAAAAAAGTTTCAGTTACCTGAAGCTTTTTAGAGTAAATTTCTATTTTAAATATTCTTGCTCATAGGCTCTTGCCTTTTTATCATCAAAGACATGTTCCCAACGCGCAATAACAATTGCCGCTAATGCATTACCAACAACATTAACAACTGTTCTACCCATATCTAAAATACGTTCAACACCCATAATATAACCGATGCCTTCTAGTGGAATACCAACACTACCAAGTGTTGCTGATAATACTAAAATAGAAGCGCCTGGTACTCCATAGGCTGCCATTTTTCAATGATTTTTGGTAATGCTGTTTTTGAACTTGCTGTAGAAAAAGCAATAACTAATTCTTACTTCAATATTTTTAATAAAGTAAAGATATTGAATTTACATAGTTTACAAATCAGAGCTAATTGGTGAATATCTCATTTTTACAAATTCAGTTTAATTGGCTTAAATGTTGCACCAGAAACAGCATTATCGTAAGAACATCCTAGCGAGTAATACCAAATACATCAAAAACCATCAAATAATTGATTATCAAAATTTTTCTCAGTCTGAGTGAAATTTTCCTATTGAGGATAATAGTGGTTTAATTTGGCTTAAGGCTTTCATAACATTCTCTGCCGTTTTATATTGCCCAACACTCAGCTTGCTTTAGGATCTCGCATTTTTCCATTAATAACCGTTTATTCTCTTTGAATAGGGCTAGCAACTTATTATCTACGGTTTTGAATGAATCTATTGTGGTATTGTTATCCACCTTTCTAATGCTAATGCTGATGCTGATGACGTTAACTCATACTCTAAAACTAATTCGTTTCATGTTTAACCTTGTTGCTAAAGTATTACCATCTTTTATTTAAAATCATCAGTATAGGTTTGTCTTTCACATCATTTTTTTCGTCGTATTTTCATTTTTCAGAGTAGTTTATCTTATCTCTTAAAAAAGTTGTACGAATTAGTATAGCCTAAACAACACATTGAACTTAAAAACGAATACTAATTTTAAAAGTTAAACATAAAAAAACAGCCTTTTATTACAGCTGTTTTATAATATTTAAAATAGGTTGTAACCCTAAAAAATAATCACCGTTTTTTTAATCCTAATTTTTCCAAATCCGGAATCATTTTTTTGACGACTACATTTGATCCATTTTTATTTAAATGATTGCGATCTAGATAAAGTAATGATTCAGTTGCAACATAACATTTATCTTTATCACATAAATAATCTGATAAATTTATAGATGACGCCTTTGGATAATCTAACAACACCTTATCTATAATATTATTATAATCTGAAAGCACACTATTATTTTTATGAATGTTAGCATCAAATGAACATTCATTCTTTCCTGTTCTCATCATTTTTATAACACATTGATAAGGGTCAAAAGGTAAAGCTGGATTATCCTTAACTAATATAACTTTTTTTCCAGATTCAGTTAGCATAGATAAAGATCTTCGCATTCCATTTTCAATGGCAACATCGTGATTATTGAGATTTTTATCATTAATATCGACGACAAAATGAAATGAACAATTCGGATGGTGTGCTAAAAAAACAGTAGTTATTTTTTCATTTTTAATAACATAATCATACGCAGAATTTATTAATTCAGTGTTTCTATATCTTACTTTAAATTGAGGATCATTTTCATTTGTATCAGACATATTATAAAACGGAAGCGCACAACTTGCAGGAAACACTAACACACCATTTTCTAAATTTCTTCTTAAACCATAATAAAGATGTCCTGCATGGGAATCTCCTATAACAGCAATAGAATCTAGCTCATCATTCTCATATATATTACATTGATTATCTGTAAATTTAATCCAATTAGGAAATTGACTATTACATTTATCACTAGCTCCATCATTTAAAGCCTTAATATTTAAATCAACATAATTTTTATATTGCTCGCTACTATATCTAAAGTTTAAAAATTGCGTTTTATATTGTAAATAATACCCACCGCCAATAATTACAAAAGGAATTAAATAATAAGTAAAGAATGAGAATTTGAAACTTCTTCTGTGTTTACGACAAGGTCTTTCAACTAAATAAAAACTAAATAATGAAAGCACTATGATTAGAATAATGATCCCTAAATATTGAGTAATAGTTGTTAAGTTATCAACAAATAAATATAGTTTAGTTAGTACAATGATCGGCCAATGCCAAAGGTATAATGAGTAAGAAATAGTACCAATAAAAACAAGAGGTTTAATTGAAAGCAACTTAGCAATAACAGTTCGTTTGTCATAGCAAGAAATAACTAAAGCAGTACCAACAGTTGGAATAATGGCCCAAAAACTTGGAAATAATCGTTTTTCAGATAGGAAAATAATAGATAATACCATCATCAAAAAGCCAATGATACTTAAACAATTTTTTATAAGTAGATTTGGAGTCTGATTATTATTTGAGCTTGACTGTTGAACTGACAAAATGCCAATAATTCCACCAATTAATAATTCACCAGCACGGCCGGTCACAAGCGAATAATAGTTATATTTAGATAAAATTAGCGATTTAGGAGATAATTGAGCAAGTGCAAATGAAACTAATGCGACAACTACTAATATAAATAAAATATTATTCCGACTTAGTTGGATTAACTTTGTTTTGGTCTGATATCTAATACCTGTTAATAATAATAACACAAAAGGGAAAAAAATATAAAATTGCTCTTCAACAGCTAAACTCCAAGTGTGTAAAATAGGCATTGTCTCAGCAGACTTATCCCAATAACCACCAGTATTTTGAGCAAAAAACATATTTTCCCAAAAATAAGTTGTTGACTTTAGACTTTTCAGAAATAACATAAAATCATCTGGCAGTAACATGTACCAAGCTACAAAGGCGGTGGTGAACATTACTACAAAAAAAACAGGCAAAATTCGGTTAATTCGACGCTGATAAAATACTTTAAAGCTAAATTGATGATTGATAATATCAGTATAAATGATTTTGGTGATGAGATATCCCGATATTACGAAGAAAACATCAACACCAATAAAGCCACCATGAAGCCAATGTGAATTTAAATGAAAAACAATAACGGATAAAACAGCAATGGCTCGAAGGCCATCAATATCAGGGCGATATTTCAAAGACATAATCATAATAAATATATTAAAAGTGATGATGAAATATAGCAGAAAAGTAATATTATGCACTGATGAATCCCCTAATGATTTTTATCAAAATCATTAAGTTAAGGTAGATACACATCTTGTCATATGATCAAATGGTTTCGCCAAAAATCAATAATCAGACAACAAAATGTGCGAACTCGATATTTTACACGACTCTCTTTACCAATTCTGCCCCGAATTACACTTAAAACGACTCAACAGCTTAACGTTGG